>JAJZJY010000013.1 GCA_021809885.1 Actinomycetes bacterium | reverse complement strand
GCACGTCGTCGCCGCCGGCGACACGGCCCGCTGGGACCGCCCAGGGGCGGGCCCCGCCCGCCTCGAGCACTGGACCAACGCCGTGGAGTCTGCCACGGCGGCAGCAGCGGCGCTGCTGCGGGGCGACGACGCTCCTGCCTACGAGCCGGTCCCCTACATGTGGTCCGACCAGCACGATCGCAAGATCCAGGTCGTCGGCTTCCCCCAGCCCGGCGACGAGGTCGCCGTCGTCGACGGCTCGCTGGAGCAACGGCGCTTCGCCGCCGCGTTCGGCCGGGCGGGACAGCTCACGGGGGCGGTCGGCTTCGGGCGCCCGGCCAAGGTGATGGCCCTGCGCCGGCTGCTGGAGGACGGCGGCGCCTTCCCTCCGGCGCTCTAGCCGGCGGGGACCTTCCAGCCCATGGACTCGGCGATCTCCTTGCACGTGGGGCACAGCGGGTAGCGCTTGGGGTCACGCCCGGGGATCCAGACCTTGCCGCAGAGGGCCTTCACGGGAGTCCCGTTGACGATGCCCTCGGCCACCGACGGACCGGCGGAGACGAACTCCTCGTCGCTCACCTTGACCCCCTCGAGCACGATGTGCGACATCCGCTCGTGCTCACCGTCCAGCATCGGGTCGGTGTGGACCGGGCTCGTGGTCACGTCGGTCATCGCCTTCCAGGGTAACCGCCAGGGTTCTTCCCCGGTTCTCAGACGGGTCCCAGCCCGGGCTCAGACCGCGGGGGCAGCATCGCCTCATGCCCACCTCCACGACGCCACTGGTCCACATCGCCGTCGCCACCTCGGGGACCACCAGCGAGGTGGTCGTCGGCGGGGAGCTCGACCTCTGGAGCGGCCGGGAGCTGCGCGACGTCGCCGCCGCGCTGGCCTCGTGCCGCCCGCCGATCGTCGAGGTCGACCTCGCCGGCGTGAGCTTTGTCGACACCGCCGGGTGGCGGGCCCTCGGGTCGTCGCTCGACCTGCTGGTGGAGTCCGGCAGCGTGGCGGCGGTGGTGCGCCGGAGCCCGGCGGTCGATCGGCTCGTCGACGCTCTTCCCTGCGGCTACCGCTCGGTAACCTGAGGGCTTCCCTCACACAGGAGAAGCTGCCATGCCCGAGGCCGTGATCGTCGCCACCGCCCGCAGCCCGATCGGGCGGGCGTTCAAGGGGTCGCTCGTCGAGATGCGCCCCGACGAGATGGCGGCGCAGATGGTGCGGGCCGTGCTCGCCAAGGTGCCCCAACTGCCGCCGGAGGAGGTCGAGGACCTCCTCGTCGGCAACGGCGAGCCCGCCGGCGAGGCCGGCTACAACATCGCACGGGTCATCACCCTCCTGGCCGGCCTGCCCGGCTGCCCCGGGGTCACCGTCAACCGCTACTGCTCGTCGTCCCTGCAGACGATCCGCATGGCGGCGCACGCCATCCGGGCCGGCGAGGGCGACGTGTTCGTCGCCGCCGGTGTCGAGGCCGTGAGCCGCTTCGGCAAGGGCATGGCCGACGGGTCGCCCGACACCCAGAACCCCCGGTTCAGCGAAGCCGTGGACCGCACCGCCTCGCGGGCGGCGGGCGACACCAAGCCGTGGGGGCCGTCGGCGGGGCTGCCGGACATCTACATCGCCATGGGCCAGACGGCGGAGAACGTCCGGGAGCTGGAAGGCGTCAGCCGCCGGGAGATGGACGAGTTTGCTGCCCTGTCCCAGGACCGGGCCGTCGCCTCCCAGGACAACGGATTCTTCGAGCGGGAGATCAGCCCGCTCCAGCTGCCGGACGGCAGCGTGGTCGCCCGAGACGACGGGCCGCGGCCCGGCACGACAGTGGAGAAGCTCGCCACCCTGCAGCCCGCCTTCCGGCCCGACGGCGAGGTGACCGCCGGCAACAGCTGCCCGCTCAACGACGGCGCCGCCGCCGCCGTCGTCATGAGCGACACCCGGGCCCGCCAGCTCGGCATCACCCCTCTCGCCCGGATCGTGTCGTCGGGGGTCAGCGCCATCGACCCCGAGATCATGGGACTCGGACCGGTCGAGGCCTCCCGCCGAGCACTCTCGCGCGCCGGGATGACCATGGGGGACATCGACCTGGTCGAGATCAACGAAGCCTTCGCCGCCCAGGTCGTGCCTTCGGCCCGTCACCTCGGCATCGACTGGGGGAAGCTCAACGTCCACGGCGGCGCCATCGCCCTGGGCCACCCCTTCGGGATGACCGGCGCCAGGATCATGGCGACGCTCCTCAACGGCCTGCAGGCCGAGGACAAGACCTTCGGCCTGGAGTCGATGTGCGTCGGCGGCGGGCAGGGCATGGCGATGGTGGTCGAGCGCCTGAAGTGACGTTTGGACCGGCGCACCGGCGGGCATGTCCTGCGACGACGCTTGACCGTCGCGCGCGGTTTGCCTACCCTTCTCCGCATTGTGGTTTCGTGCGCGTGGAAGTTCCGTCGGCACGCGGGTCCGGTGGCGGCACTGGCCAGCATCCTGGTCGTCGCATCCGGACTGGCCGCCCCTCCAGCCCGTGCAGCCAGTGTCGCCGGCCTGCAGGCACAGGCAGCGTCCCTCGAGGCACGCATCACCGCCCTCGGGCAGCGTGAAGCGGCCCTGGCCGAGCAGTACGACGGCGCCCAGTACCAGCTGGCTCGGACCGAGGCACGCGTCAGCGACGCCCGGCTCGCCGTGGCGTCCGCCGAGGCCCGCGCGTCGAAGGCGCGGGGGGTGCTCCGCATCGAGGCCGTCTCCGCCTACGTGAGCGGTGGCGGCGGCGCCGGCGCGCTCCCGCCGCTCGAGTCGGCCAACCAGAGCCTGCTGCGCGCCGAGTACGAGCAGACCCTGGCGAGCAACCAGACCGACGCCATGGACCAGTACAGGGTGGCGTCGCTCGTCGCCGCCAGCGCCGAGCGCCAGCTGCGCGCCGAGGAGCGCGCCCAGCTGGCGACCATGCGCAGGATCAGCGCCGACCGCAGCCAGGTGCAGGCCGCCGCCGTGCAGGTGCAGGGCGCCCTCTCCCAGGACAAGGGCCGCATCGCCCAGCTGATCGCCCAGCAGCAGGCCGCAGCGCAGGCTGCCGCCCAGCGGGCGGCCGAGCTGCGGATCCAGCGGGCACGTGCCGCTGCGGCAGCGACAGCGGCGGCCACGCCGGCGGCCGCCACAGCGATCGCTGCCACACCCACCGCCGCCGCATCAATCGCCACGGGGACCACGGGTACCGCCCCGAGCGGCGCGGCGGGCTCCAGCGGCTCCGGCGGCTTCACGCCGCCTCCCTCCAGCTCGGCGGCAGCCATCGCCGTCGCCGCCGCCTTGTCGCGCGTCGGTGACCCCTACGTGTGGGGCGCCGCCGGGCCCAACGCCTTCGACTGCTCCGGCCTGGTGATGTGGTCCTACGCCCAGGCGGGCATCTCCCTACCGCACTACTCCGGCGCCCAGTACGCCGACACCGTGCACATCCCGATGTCGGCCCTCCAGCCCGGCGACCTCGTGTTCTTCTCCAACCCCGGCCAGCACGTCGCCATGTACATCGGCAACGGCCAGGTCGTGCAGGCACCGTACACCGGCGCCGACGTCCAGGTCGTCCCCCTCTACTCCGGCTTCACACTGGCCAGCCGGGTCGAGTAGCGCCGGTCCCCGCCGACCGGCGTCGTATCGGCCACGCCAGCCGACGCCGTAATGTTTACCTATGCGAACGGAGGCCGGCCGCCGGCATCGCCTCATCGTGCTGTTCGGCTGCTGCCTGAGCCTGTTCATCGTCAGCCTCGACGTGACCATCGTCAACGTCGCCCTGCCCTCGGTGCAGCACCACCTGCACGCCTCCCTCTCGGGCCTCCAGTGGGTCGTCGACGCCTACGTGCTGGTGGTGGCCTCACTGCTCATGTTCTCCGGCTCGATGGGCGACCGGATCGGCCGGCGCAGGATGTTCCAGACCGGTCTGGTGGTGTTCGCCGCCGGGTCGTTCCTCTGCAGCGTCGCCCCGAGCCTGACGCTGCTCATCGTGTTCCGGATGGTGCAGGCGGTGGGCGGCTCGATGCTCAACCCCAACTCCCTGTCGGTCATGACATCGGTGTTCACCGACCCGCGGGAGCGGGCGCAGGCGATCGGGGTGTGGGGCGGCGTGTTCGGCGTCAGCGCCGCCGCCGGGCCCGTCATCGGCGGCGTGCTCATCGCCGCCGTCGGCTGGCGCTCCATCTTCTGGGTCAACATCCCGGTGGCGGCGCTGGCGTTCTACCTGATGCAGCGGTACGCGCCCGAGTCTCGCGCCGCCCGGCCGCGCCGGCCGGACCCGGTCGGCCAGGCGATCGTGATCGTCGTGCTCGCCGCCCTCGCCTACGCGATCATCGAGGGCCCAGCGGACGGGTGGGCGTCGGGGACGATCCTCGGACTGTGGGGCGTGAGCGCCGCCGGGCTTGTCGTGTTCCTCCGCTACGAGAGCCGGCGGGCGGAGCCGTTGCTCGAGCTCCGCTTCTTCCGCAGCCCGCCGTTCACGGGTGCAGCCGTTATCGCCACCGCCATCTTCTTCGTGCTCTCCGGGTTCCTGTTCCTGAACACCCTGTACCTCCAGGAGGTGCGCGGCTACTCGGCACTGCTGGCTGGAGCGGCGACCCTCCCGGCGACGCTCGTGATCGCCGCTGTCGCCCCGCTCTCGGGCCGCTTCGTCGGCCGGCGGGGCACACGCCTTCCCCTGTCGGCGGCCGGCCTGCTCATCGTCGCCGGCTGCCTGCTCCTCGCCGGGGAGGCGCCTTCGACGCCCTTCTTGCAGCTGGCGGCGGCCTACGTCCTGATCGGCGCCGCCATGGGCCTGGCCAACCCGCCGATCACCAACACCGCCGTCGCCGGCATGCCCGCCTCGCAGACCGGTGTCGCCGCCGGCGTCGCTTCGACGAGCCGCCAGGTCGGCAACGTGCTCGGCGTCGCCGTCATCGGCGCCGTCGTGACCGACGGCCTGCACCGCCGCCTGGCCGCAGCGCTGCGGCCGCTGCCGCTCCGGCCGTCGGTCCTGGCCCACGTCGTCCACACCTCGGTCGGCGCCAGCGGGCTGCGCCTGCCGGCAGGCACCCCCGACGCGGCGAAGATCCGGTCGCTCGTCGACTCGTCGTTCACCCTCGCAGGCCACGACGGCTGGTACCTGGCGGCGGCGGCAGGGGTGGTGACCTTCGCCGTCGGGCTGTCGACCACCGGGCCCAATGCCCGTTCCCGGGCCGCAGCGGTGATGGCCGCCGACTGACCCGCTGATCCGGCCGGGCGCCGCCAGCGAGCTGGTGTGGGGAGCTCGAGGACTTTCGGCCCCCTCTCAGCCCTCGGCGTAGGCAGCGTACCCCGTGCGCTCCAGTTCCTCGGCGAGCTCCGGGCCGCCGCTCGCCACGATCCTCCCGGCCGCAAGCACGTGGACCCGGTCCGGGTGCAGCTCGGTCAGCAGCCGGCTGTAGTGCGTGATCGCCAGCACCCCCAACCCCGTCTCCCCCGTCGCCGCCTCCACCCTCCGGGACACGGCCCGCAGGGCGTCCACGTCCAGCCCCGAGTCGATCTCGTCCAGGATGGCGAAGCGGGGCCGCAGCACCGCCAGCTGAACCGTCTCGTTGCGCTTGCGCTCGCCCCCCGACAGGTCGACGTTGAGGGGCCGGTCGAGGAAGCGGCGGTCGAGGCCCACCCTGTCCGCCTCCGCCTCGAGGCGCGCCGTCACCTCCCTGCGGTCCCGCCCGGCGGCGGCGAACGCCTCCCCCAGCGCATCCTGCAGGCTCACCCCGGGCACCTCGATGGGGTACTGCATGCCGAGGAACAGGCCCTCTCGGGCGCGCTCCCATGCCGGCAGCGCCAGCAGGTCGACCCCGTCGAGCAGGACCCGGCCGCCGCTCACCGTGTAGCCGGACCGCCCCATCAGCACGTGCGACAGGGTGCTCTTGCCGGCACCGTTGGGGCCCATGACCGCGTGGACCTCACCGGAGGCGACCTCGAGGTCGATCCCGTTGAGGATGGGCCGGCCGCCCACCTCGGCGCGCAGGCCCTCGATGCGCAGGCGGTGCGTGACGGCGACCACGCTCACGGGACCTCCACCACCAGCTCGTCGCCCTCCCGGCGCAGGCGGTACACGGCCACGGGCTCGGTCGCCGGCAGCGACTGCGGCTGGCCGTCGACCAGGCAGAAGGCGCTTCCGTGCTTCCAGCACTCGATCCAGCACTCCTCGGGGTCGACGTCGCCGTCCGACAGCGACACCTCGGCGTGGCTGCAACGGTCGTCGATGGCGAAGTAGCGGTCCCCGACGCGGACCAGGCAGACCCCGTGCGGGCCGGCGTCGATCCGCCTCGCCTGGACCTCCAGGTCGAATACGTCGACGGGCACCCGGACCTCGCTCATGCGCCCACCGCCCCGCCGGACGCCCCGGCCCGCTGCCAGCGCTCGGCGCTCTCGAGGGCGGCGACGAGCTCCAGCCGCAGGTGGTCAGCAACCCGGGGGCGCCGCATTCGCTGCAGCACCTCGTCGAGGAAACCGAGCGTGATGAGCCGGTCACCGACCTCCGGCGGCACCCCGCGGCTGGCCAGGTAGAAGCGCTGGTCCTCGGCGATCGGCCCAACGGCGGAGGCGTGACTGCACCTAACGTCGTTGTCCTCGATCTCGAGGTTGGGCACCGAGTCGGCCCTCGCCCCCTCGTGGAGCACGAGGTTGCGGTTGGTCTGGAAGGCGTTGGTGCCGGAGGCGCCCTTCTCGACCCGGATGAGGCCCGAGTACACGGCCCGCGACCGGTTGGCGACGGCGCCCTTGAACAGCAGCTCGGAAGTCGTGCGAGGCGCACGGTGCTCCTGCACCGTGCGGAAGTCCACCATCCGCGACTCCGACCCGAAGTACACGGCCAGCAACCGGGTCGTCCCGCCGGCGCCCTCCAGCGTCGAGGTCGTGCGCACCCGGGCGTAGTCGCCGCCGAGCGCCACCGCCGTCGAGGTGAAGGTGGCGTCCCGCTGGACCCGGCTGCCCTGCTGGGCGACCTGCCACACCCGCCCGCCGAGGTGCTGGACGTGCAGGTACGACACGACAGCGCCCTGCCCGACCTCGACGGTGCTCACCGGTACGGTCAGGGCGGCGACGTCGGCCGAGACGGACGCCTCGACCAGGTCCACCTCGGCACCGGCCCCGACCTTCCACACCGTGAGCGGGAACGTCGCAGCCCCCTCCGTGCCGCACCACTGCACCACCAGCACCGGGCCGGGGCGGGCGCCCGCGGGGACCTCGACGACGAGCGGCGTGGCGAAGGCGGCGTTGAGGAGGCTGAATGCGTCACGGGGCCGTGGTGCTGCGGCGCCGGCGTCCGGCGTGGCGCCGTCGCCGTCGCCGTCGCCGGCGGACGTGGCGTCGGCGAGCACCACCCGCACGGCGGGGTCCTGGGCGCGTACGAACGTTCCTGCGCCGTCTGACACCACCACCACCGTCGTGGCGCCGGTGGCGGCGATCAGGGCCTCGACGTCGTCCGGGAAGCTCGGCGGCCGGGAGGGCGCCGTCGTCACCGGCACGTACCGGTCGAGATCCAGTTCGCCGACGCGGCTGTAGCGCCAGTCCTCCTCGCCGGTCGACGGCAGGGGGACGGCGGCGAACTGTTCGGCGGCGGCGGCGCGGCGGGCGCGCAGCGCAGCCGGGCCGGGGAGCTTGGCGGCAGCGTCAGGGGCGAAGGCGTTCAGGGACGGTCATCCTCGAGGACGGGGGCGGTGTTGCCCAGGGCGCAGGCGGTGCCCGGGGCGAGCACCGATGGCCCGGCTGGCGGTGGCCGGGTGGCGGCTGCGCCGAGCCGGCCTGAGCTTCCGGGGACCAGCCGGACCACTGTACCCGGGCGGCGTGCGTCAGGCGGCCGGTGCGTCAGGCGGCCGGTGCGCCGGGCGGCGTGCGTCAGGCGGCCGGTGCGCCGGGATCGGCGTCAGGGTCCAGCAGCACCCGATGGTGGTCTTCCCGGTCGTAGCGCACCGTCACCGTGCCACCGACGCGCACGGCCGCCCGGGACGCCGCCGTGGGGAAGGCGTGTCGGATGCTCACCTCGAACGCCTCGCCGCCGTCCGGCTCGACCTGCAGCGTGAGGCGGCTGCGTGTCACCGGGCCGACCACCCGCTCGTCCACGACATTGACGACCCGGGCATGCGCCGGCACACCCGTGCGAAGCAGCTCCGGGACCTTGGGGGCGGGGTCCTCGGGTAGCACGACAGACGGGGTCGGCGGCGGCGGGGGAGGTGTCGGCTTGCGCTCCCGGATCCGGCGGGGGGGACCCACCGTGGGACGCGTGGCGCGTGACGGCCGCGCCTTGGCGGGGCCGGCCGCCGGGTGTTGGCTCTGCATCGCCAGGCTCATGCCGGCCACGGCGACGATGAGCACCACGGCGAGAGCGATGGCGGCGGCCATTGGCGAGATGGTACTGCCGCCCGCCAGGCTGTCCGGCCTCAGCGGCGCCACCGGGGGGACCGACCCTTGAGCCGTCCCCACCACGACTCGCTGCGACGAGCCTCCTCGGCGCGCCGCCGGCGCTGCTCGGCCTCGATCTCCGGGCCGACTGCGCCGATGATCTCCTCCGCCGAGCTCAGCAGGCTGGCGGCGTCGGGGTGGAGCTCGGGGAGGTCACCTGCATGCGCTCCCCGGCCGTCACCGACCGGCGCCTCAGCATCACCAGCCTGCTCACCGCCGGGCGCACCGCGGGTGGTCGCCTTGCCCGCCGGCAAGTCCGGGCGGCGGCTGTACCGGGGGCAGTCGGCCGGGCAGCGCCACGGCGCCTCCGGCGCGAGCCCGAGGGCGCAGAACTGCGCCCCCTCCCCGGATACGTACGTCCGCCGCTGGAAGTACTTGCAATCCTCCCGCATCGCCACACCACCATCGTGCCACCGGCGGCGGCCCGTCGCGACGTGGGATCAACCGACCGAGCCCTCCATCTGCAGCTCGATCAGGCGGCTCCACTCGACGGCGTACTCCATCGGCAGCGTACGGGTGATCGGCTCGATGAAGCCGTTGACGATCATGCTCATCGCCTGCTGCTCGGAGAGACCTCGGCTCATCAGGTAGAACAGCTGGTCCTCACCCACCCGGGAGACGGTGGCTTCGTGACCCACCTGGGCGTCCTGTTCGGCGACTTCGATGTAGGGATAGGTGTCGGAGCGGGACAGGTCGTCGAGCAGCAAGGCATCGCAGCGAACGAAGCTCTTGGACCGCCGGGCTCCCTCCTTGAACTCGACCAGGCCGCGGTAGGACGTACGACCTGCGTCCTTCGAGATCGACTTCGAAATGATCGTGGAAGTCGTCTCGGGAGCAGCGTGCACCATCTTGGCACCGGCATCCTGGTGCTGGCCCAGGCCGGCGTAGGCGACGGAGAGCACCTCACCGGATGCCTTGGGCCCGACGAGCCACACGGCCGGGTACTTCATGGTCAACCGGCTGCCGATGTTGCCGTCGATCCACTCCATGTGACCCTCTGCCTCCACGCGTGCCCGCTTGGTCACCAGGTTGTAGACGTTGTTGGACCAGTTCTGGATGGTCGTGTACGTCACCCTGGCACTCGGCTTCACCACGATCTCCACGACCGCCGAGTGCAGCGAGTCGGAGGTGTACACGGGGGCCGAGCAGCCCTCGATGTAGTGCACCTGCGAGCCCTCGTCGGCGATGATGAGGGTCCGCTCGAACTGCCCCATGTTCTCGGCGTTGATCCGGAAGTACGCCTGGAGCGGCATCTCGACGGTCACGCCCGGCGGGACGTAGATGAAGCTCCCCCCGCTCCATGCAGCGGTGTTGAGGGCGGCGAACTTGTTGTCGTTCGCCGGGATCACCTTGCCGAAATGCTCCTTGACCAGTTGGGGGTACTCCTTGAGGGCGGTGTCCATGTCGCAGAACAGGACGCCCTGGGCCTCGAGATCCTCCCGGTTCTTGTGGTAGACGACCTCCGACTCGTACTGCGCGGTGACGCCGGCCAGGTACTTCCGCTCCGCCTCGGGTATCCCCAGCTTCTCGTATGTCGCCTTGACCGACTCGGGCAGCTCGTCCCAGGCGTCGACCTGCCTGTCGGTCGGCTTGATGTAGTAGTAGATGTTGTCGAAGTCGATGCCGGACATGTCGCCGCCCCAGGTCGGCATCGGCCGGCGCTGGAAGTGGCGCAGCGCCTTCAGGCGGTTGCGAGTCATCCAGTCGGGCTCACCCTTCATCCAGGACATCTCCTGCACGATGCCCTCGGAGAGGCCCTTCTTGGGCTTGAAGACGTAGAAGTCCTCCACGTCGCTCCACCCGAGCTTGTAGCGGCCGAGGTCCAGCTCTGCAGTAGTCATGCGGCGTGTGCCTCCCGACATTTCTCCTACGCCGATAGTAACAACCCTGGCGGCCTAGTGGGCAAGGTGAGGCCGGCGGCTCGCGCCGTTCAAGGGACGCCAAGCGGGTTGGCGGCGGCGGGAACGAGCCTGCAGGGTGCCCGGCGGGCCTACCGGATGTTGCGCCGGGTGGGACGCAGCGGGCGGGCAGCGGCGGCCAGCACAGAGAGGAAGAGGGCGGCGCCCACCCCGAACACTATCCACCGGGTCAGCGGCGGCTTGACCCAGATCGTGACCACCATGACGACGACAGCGACCATGAGGGCAGAGAGGTAGTCGAGGGGGGCCTTGGACGCTGCAGGCGGCATGGGCCGGATGGTACCGGCCCCCGCCCGCACCGGCCAAGGCGTCGTCCTCGGCGGTGCGGGCCGGCCTTCCGTCGCAGCACGCCAGCCCACCTCTCGCGCCGAGGTCCCACCTTCGTGGCGGGTCAGCTCAGGTGCTCAGCCCACGATGTCCCGCAACTGCTCGAGCAGGCCCGCCTCGGTCTGGTCACCGACTGGTACGGGCGTCACCTGGAGGTCAGTGACGCCGGCCTCGCGATACGCGGCGACGCGCTCGGCGACCCAAGCTCTCGGACCCGTGAGGGAGGTGAGAGCAAGGAGCTCCTCGGGCACCAGCGCCATGGCCTCGTCCCTGCGTCCGGCGAGGTACAGGTCCTGGATCCCCTCGGCCTCCTTCTCGAACCCGTAGCGACGCGCCAGGTCGTTGTAGAAGTTCCGCCCCTTCGCACCCATGCCCCCGACGTACAAGGCTACCATCGGTCGGGCCAGCTCGCGTACGGCGAGAACCTCGTCGCCGTCGCCGATGGCCAGGAGCCCGCCGGCGCTGATCTGCAGCGGACCCAGGCCGGCGGACCGCTTGGCGTGCCCGGCACGCAGCGAGGCGCCCCACACCGCGCCCGCCCGCTCCGGGATGAACAGGATCGGCAACCAGCCGTCGGCGATCTCGGCGGCGAGCTCGACGTTGCGCTCACCGAGGGCCGCCAGCCACACCGGGATCCGCGCTCGCACGGGGTGGGTGATCATCTTGAGCGGTTTGGCGAGGCCCGTGCCCTGCTCCGGCGGCAGTGGGAGCTCGTAGTAGCGGCCCTCGTGCACCACCGGCGCCTCCCGCGCCCAGACCGCGCGGCAGATCTCGACGATCTCCCGCGTCCGCCCGAGCGGCGCGTCGAACGGCACGCCGTGCCACCCCTCGATGACCTGGGGCCCCGAAGCACCGAGCCCCAGCTGGAACCGACCACCCGACAAGGCGTCGAGGCCGGCGGCGGTCATCGCGATCAGGCTGGGTGTCCGCGTGTAGATCGGGAGGATCCCGGACGCGATCTGGACGCGCTCGGTGCCCGCCGCCAGGAACCCCATGAGGCTCGGGCTGTCGAAGCCGTACGCTTCCGCTACCCACACCAGGTCGAGGCCGGCGTGCTCCAACTCCGCCACGCGCCGCGCCGCCACCCGGAAGTCACCGTCGTAGCCGAGGAACGTGCTGATCTGCATGGCGCTCGCCGGCATCCCGGCATCGTAGGGCGCCGCGTCGGATCCTGCCGGGAACCTTGGAAGCAGGTTGTCGTTGGACACGCACGCGCTTCCAGGGTTCGGCCCGCGACCAGCACCGGATGCCTGCCACGACCACGGTGCGTGATGACAGGCGCCGGCGGATGGGAGGCTGTCGCTCATGGACACGCCGACCGATCCCCAGCACCCCGCAGACCGCACCCCGCCGGCGCCTCGCACCCCGCCTACGGCGCCCCGCCGCCCGTGCCTCCTCGAGTTGCCCGGACAGGAGCCGAGGGAGGACGACTGGTACTGGCTCGCCGATCGGGAGGATCCGGCGGTGCACGCCTACCTCGAAGCCGAGAACACCTACGCCGACGCGATCCTCTCCCCCACGACGGAGCTCCAGGAACAGTTGTTCCAGGAGATCAGGGGCCGGGTCGTCGAGACAGACGCAGATGCCCCGGTGCGCGACGGCGAGTGGTGGTACTGGAACCGGACAGTCGAGGGCAAGGACTACGGCATCGCTTGCCGGCGCCACGACCCGCAACGGTCGCTGAGCGCTGCAGCCGTCCTCGCCGAGGCACGGGCCGGGCGGACCGAGGTCGAACGAGTCGTCCTCGACCAGAACATCCTGGCGTCGGGCAGTGCGTCGTTCGCACTGGGCGTGTTCGACGTCTCTCCGGACCACTCGCTCCTGGCATACGCCACCGACCTCGACGGTGACGAGAAGTACCTCCTGCGGTTCCGGGAGCTGGCCACCGGGGAGGACCGCCCCGATCACATCGAGGACGTGAACTACGGGTCGGCATGGTCCGCTGATGGCGGGACACTGTTCTACGTCCGCCCCGACGCGGCCATGCGCCCCTACCAGGTGTGGCGCCACCGGATCGGCACGGACCCCGCTCTCGACGTCCTCGTCCACGAGGAGGGCGACGAGCGGTTCTTCGTCTCGGTAGGTCTCACCCGCTCCCGCCGGTTCGTCGTGATCCACGCGTCGTCGAAGATGACGTCCGTCGCGCTGTCCGTCCCCGCCGACCGACCGGAGCGCGAACCCACGGAGATACTTCCTGCGGTGGAGGGCGTCGAGTACGACGTCGAGCACGCCGTGTGGCCGGAGCTGGGCGACGTGTGGCTCGTGCGCCACAACCGCCCAGCGGCGGACGGCGCACCTCGCACCGACTTCGCCCTCGATCTGCTCCCCGTCGGCGGCCGCCTCGAGGACTCCCGGACGCTCATCGAGCACCGTCCCGGCATCCGCCTGGAGCACACGGATGCCTTCGCCCGCTTCGTGGTCGTCACCGAACGCGCCGGTGGCGTGGACCGGCTCCGGGTGCTCGAACCGGGCGCCGGCCGCGACGAGCCGATCTCCCAGCCCGACTCCGTCTACACCCTCACCGCAGCGCCCAACCCGGAGTGGGAGGCAACGTCGTACCGCTTCGGCTATATGTCGCTCGTCGCCCCGTCCTCGACGGTCGAGGTGGACCTCCGTGCCGGCGACCGGGAGGTCATCCGGTCCCAACCCGTCGTCGGCTACGACGCCTCCCGGTTCCGGACGGAACGGCTGTGGGCCGAGGCGCCCGACGGGACCAGCGTGCCGATCTCCGTCGTCGCTCGCTCCGACGTGCCCCTCGACGGCACAGCGCCATGCCTGCTCTACGGCTACGGCGCGTACGAGGTCAGCGTGGACCCGTGGTTCTCCGTGCCGCGCCTGTCGATCCTCGAGCGGGGAGTGGTCTTCGCCGTCGCTCACGTCCGGGGAGGTGGCGAGCTCGGGCGGCGGTGGTACGAGGAGGGCCGGCTGCTCCACAAACCCAACACCTTCACCGACTTCATCGCCTGCGCCGAGCACCTCGTGGCGACGGGCTGGGCGGCGCGCGACCGGATCGCCGCCCGGGGCGGCAGCGCCGGCGGGCTGCTGATGGGTGCGGTGACCAACCGGCGACCGGACCTGTGGAAGGCCGTCGTAGCGGAAGTGCCGTTCGTGGACGTACTGACGACCATGTCCGACCCGAGCCTCCCGCTCACGGTGACAGAGTGGGAGGAGTGGGGAAACCCTCGGGACGACCGAGCCGCGTACGAGGTGATGCGTTCGTACTCGCCGTACGACAACGTGGCCGCTGCTGACTACCCCGCCATGTTCGTGACCGCTGGGCTCAACGACCCACGTGTGGGTTACTGGGAGCCGGCGAAGTGGGCGGCGAAGATGCGGACGATGCGAACCGACGACCGCCCCCTCCTGCTGCGGACGGAGCTGGACTCGGGGCACCAGGGGCCGTCGGGCCGTTACGCCGCCTGGCGGGACGAAGCGCGGGTCTACGCCTTCCTGCTGGCTGCGCTGGAAGTCGAAGGGAAGTTCGCCGGCGCCGGCGGGTGACCGTGCCGGCGGGAGGGAACGCCCCGGCACGAGCACGGCAGCCTCGAACCGTGGGACCTCGGTGCACTCGGGCAGCCTGGGGGCATTCAGGTGCCAGAAACGGCCACCTGTGCACCGGCCGTCCCCGATGCACCGACCTCCCAGGCGGAACGGAGCCGTCAGACCTTGGGCTCGGGCAGCGGCCGGACCCGCACCGCATCGGGCAGCTCCCCGCCCGCGCCCCCGCCCGCCCCGACCCCGTCCCGCAGGTCGATCGTCCCCGCCTCGCCGGCGCCCCCACCAACCCCGCCACCGCCGGCACCCGCCGCCACGAGCACCGCCCCGATCTCGGCGCCGATCAGCTCGTCGCGCTCGAGGAGGGCGTCGCGCAGGGCGGCGACCAGCGCCGGCCGGCCCGCCAGCAGGTCCCGCACGTCCTGGCGCGCCCGGCCGAGGATCCTCTCGACCTGCTCGGCGGCGCCGTCGTCGCCGAGCACCCGCTGCACGAGGCTGCCCCTGGCAGCCGGGATGGCGGCCGGTCCGGACGCATCGAGCGACGTGAGCCCCCGGCCCATCCCCCACGAACCGACCATCCGGGCAGCCATCTCCGTCGCCGCCTTCAGGTCGCCGGCGACGCCGCTGCTCGTCTCGCCGTAGAACAGCTCCTCGGCGACCATGCCGCCGAACGCGATCCGGATCAGGTTCTCCGCCTCGGACTGGGTGGTCGTCCAGCGTTCCTCGCTGTCGGAGTGGGAGAGCAGCCCGAGGGAGCTGCGGCGCTTCACGATGGAGAGGACCTCGAGGTTCCGTTGGGGCGCGAGGAGCCAGGCGACGGTGGCGTGGCCGGCCTCGTGGGTCGCGACCATGGCTCGCTCGCGCTCCGAGAGGGCGGCCGGCTGGGCCAGGCCGAGCTCGGTTGTCATCTTGGCCCGCTGCAGGTCCTCCCATCCGAGGGCGTTCCCGCCGCGGCGGAGTGCCCACACGAGGGCCTCGTCGAGCAGCCGCTCGAGCATCACGGGCGAGTACCCGAACGTGACCGCCGCCAGCGCCTCCCGCCGCTCCGGGTCGTCCAGGTCCGCTTCGTGGGCCTTGCGGTCGAGGTAGAAGTCGATGATCTCCCGCCGGCCGGCACGGCTCGGCAGGTCGACCGTGATCGTGCGGTCGAAGCGGCCGGGACGCAGCAGGGCGGGGTCGAGGTCGCCGGCGCGGTTGGTGGCGCCGATCACGAGCACGTTGGCCGCCTCGACGCGCCGCTTGCGGAGCCGGTGGCTGGCGGGGAGCCAGCGGTTGGCGGCATCGACGAACGTCCCGATGAGGCGGACCGACGCCGGGGGCTGGTCGAAGGACTGCAACTGCACCAGCAGCTCGTTGACCACTCCGGCGACACCTTCGCGGTTGCCCCCGCCCAATCCGGTACGGGCCGCCCCGATGGCGTCGATCTCCTCGATGAAGCCGATGGCGCCGCCCTCGCGGCGGGCCTGGGACCGCAGCGCCCGGAAGTAGGCGCGGATCTTGCGGTTGGTCTGGCCGTAGTACATCGACTGGAACGCCGAGGAGGACACGAAGAGGAACGGCACCCCCGCCTCGGCGGCGAGAGCCTTGGCGATGTAGGTCTTGCCCGTGCCCGGCGGCCCCTCGAAGAGGATGCCGCGGCGGGGGCTGCCCCCCATGCGGTCACGGAAGGTCCTGTGGTTGAGGAACAGGTTGAGGGTCTTCACGACCTCTTCGACCACTGTGGCCGCCCCGACGACGTCGGAGAGGGTCACGTCGAGCTCCTCGGGACGGTAGAGCACGTGGGGTGACCTGGCGGTCACGACGATCGGCACGACGAGCACCGCTCCGAGGAGGCCGACGAGGATCACCGACGGCAGGTACACGCCCCAGCCAGCGGGGACGTGCAACGGCAGGCGGACGGCGAGCACCCCCCGCGCTGCTGCGGCCCGGCCGGTGGCGACGTCCACGGCGGCGAGAACAGCGCGCGCCGCCAGCGGCACGAGGACCACGAACAAGGCGACGGCGAGGCGGCGCAACCGGCGCTGGCGGGACCGCTCGCGGGCCTCGGTCACGTCGCTCCGGCGTGCCACGTCGTTGCACGCCAAGCTGGCGAGGTCCACGCTGCTCTCCTCCCTACGGTCCCTGCCGGCAGCTCCGGCAGGCGTGACGCGGCCTTGCTGGCGCACGTGGGCCCACGCCTACCCCCGCGGGCCTGCCGCGCAGAGGTCTTCTACCTGTATTTCTCCTATTTCTCCGATTTCCGTTGTGCTGGGGCGCCAACACGGCCGGTGCAGCCGCTCGCGTCCGTGGCGGTCGGCTCGCCGAAAGTGCGGCCGCTCGCCGCCGGGCCCGGCGGCGCCCTCGGCCGGCCTGCGATCATCGGCAGCGGTGATCGACATCGACCTGCGCAACGACGTGTACCGCCGCCCCCTCGCCACCGCCCTCGAGCGCCTCGGGCTGAGCGGCGGGTGGCGCTGCGTCGACGTGGGCGCCGGCGGCGGCGACGTCAGCGTGGCGCTGGCGCGCCTCGTCGGCAGGAACGGGCGGGTCTATGCCGTCGACTCGGACCCGGCCCGCAGGGACGAGGTGGCGCGGGCAGCCGCCGGGGCGGGATCGGCTCAGGTCGTCGCGCTCACCCAGGCCGGCGAGGACCTCACCCTGCCCGAGGCGGTCGATCTCGCCTACTGCCGGTTCCTGCTGCTGCACGTCCGCCGGCCGCTCGACGTGCTCGCCCGCATGCGCGACGCCGTCCGCCCGGGCGGCTGGGTGGTCGCCCAGGAGCCCGTGACCTCCGCCGGGCGGATAGGCGGCGAACCGCTGTCGATGCCCGGCGCCCGCCACCCCGACATCGGTGCGCTGCTGCCTGCGCTGGCGCGCGACGCCGGCCTGTCGCTCGTGGACGCCTGGGCGGAGGCCCCCGCCTGGGCCGGTCCCGGACCGGTCGCCGGGTACCTGGAGGCGCTGACCGATGTCGACCCGCGTGAAGAGCCGGTCGTCCTGCCCCCGCTCGTCACCGTTGTCGCCCGCCGTCCTGGCGGGGCGGGCGGCGCGTGAGCCCGGCTCGCTCGCCCCGGGCGACGAGCACGGCGGCGACCTTCCGGGACGCCTCGTCGATCATCTCGTCGCCGAGCATCACCGCTCCCCGGCGCTCGCCCTCGGTGGCGGAGCGGTAGCGGTCGATGACGTCCCACGCCCGGTCGAACTGCTCCTGGCTCGGCGAGAACACCTCGTTCAGGATCGGGATCTGGTCGGGGTGGAGGCTCCACTTGCCGTCGTAGCCGAGCAGGTGCACCCGGGTGGCGTAGTCCCTGAGCCCGTCAGGGTCGCGGACCTTCACGTACGGCCCGTCGATCACCTGCACGCCGGCCGCCCGGCCCGCCATGAGGATCTTGACCAGGACGTAGTGGAAGTAGTCGCCCGGGTAGGCGGGGATCTGCAGCCCGCCGGCGAGGGTCGGCATGCCCATGGACGCCGACATGTCCACGGGCCCGAGCACGAGTGCCTCTGTGCGCGGCGATGCCGCCGCGATCGCCTCGGCCTCGACGAGGCCCTGCGCCGTCTCGATCTGGGCCTCGATGCCGAGGTGGCCGACGTCGAGGCCGGCGGAGCGCTCGACCTGGGTGAGCAGCAGGTCGAGGGCGACGACCTCGGCCGCCCGCTGGACCTTGGGGAGCATCACGGTGTCGAGGCGGCCGCCGGCCGCACCAACCGCATCCAGCACGTCCCACACCGTCCAGGGGCTGTCCCAGGCGTTGACCCGGATGCACACGATGGCGTCGCCCCACTCCGAGTCGCGCACCGCAGCGGCGACCCGGGGCCTTGCCGCCGCCTTCTCTCCGGGGGCGACGGCGTCCTCGAGGTCGAGGAAGACCTCGTCGGCGGCAAGCCCGGGCGCCTTGGCGAGAAACCGGTCGCTCGAGCCCGGGACGGCATGGCAGGAGCGGCGGGGCGACCGGCGGGAGCGTTGGGACACGGCCGGATACCTCAGCCCGGCCCGGCGGCGCGCAGCAGCTCGGGGGCGACCGGGCAGGTGGGGGCGGCAAGGGCCTCAGCCGGTTCGGCAGCGCCGGCAGGGCCGACAGCGGTGCAGAGCAGGTCGGCGGGGACGAGCTCGGCGTCGCGGTCCCACGGCTCGAGTCCGCCGCCGTCGAAGCGAGCCAGGGCCGCCTGCCACAGGGGCTCGGGGAGCACCCGTCCGACGGGGAGGACGCCCCAGACGGGGATGGCCGAGCGGGCGGCGACGGCGGCGGCGGCGTGCGAGCCGGGGGCGGCAAGCACGCCGCTCGGGCCGGCGACCAGTGCCTCGACGAGGACGAGGCTGCTGAGGGCGGCGGCCGCTCCAAGGCCACGGTCGGCGACGAGGGTGGCATCGCCGTCGCCGGCCAGGCGGCGGGCCAGTGCTGCCCCGTCGCCGCCGCTGTCGGCGACGAGCACCTCCAGGTCGCCGCGGCGGCGCAAGGCATTGGCGGCGGTGTCGGGCCAGCCGACGACCAGCACGGTGATGTCCTCCGGCAGGAGATCCGCCAAACGGCGGGCCGTCGGGTCGTTGGCGAGGGCGGCGGCCGCCTCGCGCGCTTCTTGGTACGGCTCGGCCGACGCCAGCATCCGCGCCGACAGCCACCAGAGCGGGCCGTTGGCCGGGTGGTGCTCGACCAGGCGCCGGCAGGCGGGGACCAGGCCGGCAAGGCCGGCGTCGGCGACCTCGGCGAGCGACGACGCGACCTCCCGGGCGAGCATCGCCGGGTCGGCGCCCTCGACGCGGGCCACGTGGCGGAGCCGTTCGATCGGGTGCATCACGCGCCGGGCCGGAAGACCATGAGCACGAGCACGGCCACGACGACGATGTTGAACACTCCCCACCCGCCGGCGATGCGGCGCTCGAGCTGCTCGATGCGCCGCAGCTCGGGGGCGATGCCGGCGACTGGACCGCCGGTGTCGGCGACCTGCCGGGCCAGGGCGGCGTACTGCCGCTGCGCCCGGCGGATCACGCCGTGCAGCACCCCTATCGCCGCCAAGTACAGCGCCATCGAGACCCACACCCAGGTCTCGCCGAAGCCGAAGTGGTGGCTGGAGCCGACCGCCGCCACCCCGAAGACGAACGCCCCGTACACCAGCAGTTCCGCCAGTCCCCCGACCTCGAGGCTGACCTCGAGGGTCCCGAGGGCTGCTCCGCTGCGCCGCCCCACTACGAGGGTGAGCCCGCTGTAGGCGAGATACCCAAAACCGCCGACAACACAGAGGAGGTGCAGTGTGAGAAGGACGTCGAAGCCGGTACCCACCGGGTCGAAGGTATCGGAGGTGCGGTCGTGCCCACGAGCAACGCCATCAACGTCGTTCGAGGACGCACAGGCCCCACGAGCCGAGACCGATGATCGCGCCATCCACCATCGCCACCACGGTGAGTGGGATGACGCCTCGCGCACCAGCGATCAGGCTTTCCGGTTGTGGGTCCTTCTGCCGCCGCCGGTGCCTGAGGCCCGTACCGCCAGGCGCCGGCAGCGGTAGCCTGCGGCGCCGTGTTCGAAGCGGTGCTCCTCGACGTGGGCGGCGTGCTCCTCATGCCCGACCACGGGATCGTCGGGACGGTTGCGTCCGCCTTCGGTGGCGCCCCCTCGTCCGCGGCCCTGGAGCGGGGCCACTACGAGGGCGTAGCCGCCGGCGACCTCGCCGGCCCGGCCCGGACGGTGTGGAGGCACCCTCTCACCGGGGCGGCGGAAGGGCTGCGCCGGCTGGCAGCTGGAGGACTGAAGGTCGGAGTCGTGTCCAACTCCGACGGGACGGTCGGGGAGGCGCTCGCCGCCAGCGGGCTCCTGCCCGGCGGCGGCGTGATCCTCGACTCGGCGGTCGTGGGTATCGCCAAGCCCGACCCGGCCATCTTCCAGCTCGCCCTCGAAGCGCTCGGCGTGGCCGCCGCCGCTGCCGTGCACGTCGGCGACGTCCCGAGCGTGGACGTGGTCGGCGCCCGGGCGGCGGGCGTGTGCCCGTTGCACCTCGACCCGATCGGCTGGTGCGCCGACGGCTCCCACCCCCACGTGCGCAGCCTGGTCGACGTCGCCGAGGTCGTCGCTCGAGGCGGCCCGGCCGCTGACCCTCGCTGCAGCCCGGCCGCTACCCGACGACGCCGCCCCGGGTCATTGCCTCCACGTCGAGAGCCCGGTCGACCTCCGCCTCGTTGAGCAACCCCCACTCGAGCACGACGGTTCGGAGGTCCTTACCCTCGGCCAGGGAGGCCTTGATGACCTTGGCCGCCTCCTCGTAGCCGATGTAGGGGTTGAGGGCCGTACCGATGGAGGGCGACGACAGGGCATAGGTCCGGCAGCGGTCGACGTCCGCCTGGATGCCGTCGATGCAGCGTCGGGCGAACACCCGGCTGACGTTGGCGAGCAGGCGGACCGACTCGAGGAGGTTGCGAGCGATGACCGGCAGCATCACGTTGAGCTCGAAGTTCCCAGCAGCGCCCCCCCACGCCACGGCAGCGTCGTTGCCCACCACCTGGGCAACCACCTGCGACACAGCCTCGGCGATGACGGGATTGACCTTGCCAGGCATGATGGAAGAGCCCGGCTGCAGGTCAGGGATGTGGATCTCGGAGAGACCGGTGCGCGGCCCGCTGCCCATCCATCGCAGGTCGGTGGCGCACTTGTAGAGCGACACCGCGATCGTGCGCAGCACGCCGGACGCCTCCACCAGGGCATCTCGGGCACCCTGCGCCTCGAAGTGGTCGCGTGCCTCGGTCAGCGGCAGGTCCATCTCCGTCGCCAGGCGGGCCACCACCCGCTTGGCGAACCCTCTCGGGGCGTTGATGCCGGTACCGACGGCGGTGCCGCCGAGGGGCAGCTCGCCGACCCGGGGGAGCGCACCCTGCAGGCGCTCGACGCCGTGCTCGATCGCCGCCGCGTACCCGCCGAACTCCTGACCGAGCGTGACGGGGGTGGCGTCCATGAGGTGGGTGCGGCCCGACTTCACGACCGACTTGAACGCCCGTGACCTCCGGCGCAGCGACTTCGCCAGCTCATCCAGGGCAGGGATCAGCGCCCGGGTGATCTCCTCGGTGGCAGCCACGTGGATGGCCGACGGGAACACGTCGTTGGACGACTGCGAGGCGTTCACCTCGTCGTTGGGGTGGACCGGACGCCCGAGCCGCTCGGCGGCGAGGGTTGCGAGGACCTCGTTCGTGTTCATGTTGGTGGAGGTGCCCGATCCGGTCTGGAACACGTCGACCGGGAACTCGCCGTCCCACTTCCCCTCCGCCACCTCGGCGGCGGCCGAGCGGATTGCCTCGGCGACGTCCTTGCCGATCACCCCGAGCCGGGCGTTCTCGGCGGCGGCGGCGCCCTTGATGGCCGCCAGCGCGGCGATGAGCGAGCGCTCGACGGTGGTCCCGGAGATGGGGAAGTTGTCGACGGCCCGCTGGGTCTGGGCCTGCCATTTGGCGCCCGCCGGCACCCGGACCTCGCCCATGGAGTCGTGCTCGATGCGGTAGTCGGTCATGCCCGGACGGTACTCCGGCGCCAGCACCTCCCGGCGAGTGCCCCTGTTGCTGATGTTGCTCGTGGGGCTAAAGTTTCGGCGGGGGAATGCCGATGCTCCCGTCGTTCCCTGGGAGGAGGTGGCCCTGTGCGGTCCCCGGCCACACCGAAACCCGCTGCCCTCGGCCCCTGGGCCGAGCAGGGCCGGCGTGGC
>JAJZJY010000578.1 GCA_021809885.1 Actinomycetes bacterium | reverse complement strand
GACCCGGCGGATCAGCGGCGGCCCGTCGCCGCCCGAGAACGCCGGCGCCCGGAACACCGCCGCGAAGCTCCGCCACGACGCCTCGTCGTCGAGCTCGACGAGCTGCTCGAAGTCGAGCTGCAGGTACTGGGCGCTCACCCCGGTGCCCCGGCGATAGACCCGGACCTTGCAGTCCGCGAGCATCAAGCCCCAGCCGGCGTCGCCCCGGTAGGCGTCGAGGGCCCGCTCGAACATCGCCGCAGGCGAGTCCGTCCCGCCGGCCGGCCGGCGGTCGGGGTCGGCCCCGTCGCGCCCGTCGGCGACCACGACCGATTCGACGCCCCGGCTGTCGGCCCAGACCCGCACACCGACCGCCTCGCCTTCGACGCTGAGCTCGAGCGGACTGGCGCCGCTCAGCCCGAGGACCGAGAGCCGAGCCGCGAACCATTCGTCGTCGGGCTTCTCGCCGCGGATGTCGAAACGCCGGTAGTCGCGCACCAAGCGGCGAGCCTTGGCCTTGAGAGTGGCGTAGGTATCCGGGTCGAGGTCGATCTCGCCTCGGCGGGCCCACACCTCGAGCAGGTAGTAGGGCGACGCCAGCTCGCCGACGTTGCTGATCGCGCTCATCGAGCTGCCCTCACCAAGAGCCGGCCGCCGAGCAGCTCGACCGACGCGACCTTGATCTGGGTCCGTTCCCGCAGCGCCAGGCGCCGCCGCTGCGCCTCGGCTTCGAGCGCTGCGGTGCGGACGGCGAACGCCTCGGCTTGCTCGAACGAAGGCTGGGATGACAAGCCGAAGCTGAGCAGCTCCACCCTCTCGGCCTCCTCACGTTTCCACAGGGCCAGGGCCTCGCGCTCCTGGCCGGCCATATCGGCGGCGACCTCCGCCAGCTCTGCCCGCCGCTGCTCGGCCCGCCGGGCCGCCTCGCTCGACGCCACCGCCGCCAGCCGCTCGAAGCGCTCCTGCCACAGCGGGATCCGGTCGGGGTCCACCCGCCGGGCGTCGGAGGCGGCGTCAACGCCGAGGCGGCGCAAGGCGACCTCGGGGTCGGTGCCGGCGTGCCCGTCGGCGTCGACCTCGACCGCCTCGAGGCGCTCGTCGACGGTGCGGCCCTCTCCGTCGACGAAGCGGGCGACGAAGGAGAGCACCAGGCTCTCTGTGTCGGAGGCCTCGACGTCGAAGCGGTGGGCGAACCCTGGGCGGGCCGCCTCGTCGCGCAGCTCGCGAAGGGTCGCGGCCACCACCGGATGGGACGGGGACAGCAGATCGGGGGCGGTCGCGCCGTCGGCGGGCCCGCCCACCGCCAGCTCCCGGCGGAACGTCGCCCGCTCGATCGTCGTGACCCCCACCCTCGGCCGCAGCCGAGCCGGCACGACCAGCCGGTAGCACCCTTCTCCGGTAGCGCTCAGGGCGCCTCCATCGTCCCAGCCACGGAACGCGCTCCGCAGGAGCTCGCCCAGCTGCCCCTCGAAGTCGTCGTGGACCCCGAGGCGGGCCACGTACGACTCCGCTGAGCGCAGCTCGGCGGCGTTCTGGGCGGTGAGACGCGACCAGTCCGCCTCGACGTCGGAGCCCGCGTCAGCGCCCAGCGTCCGGTCGAGCTCGGCCTCGGCGTCGAGCTCCGAGCGGGCCAGGATGTCACGGACCCGGCCGCTGGCAGTGTGAGGCAGGACAGCGCCGACCGAGCCGAGCTCGGTTTGGATCAGGCGCAGCTTCTCGACCACCAGCTCCAACGCCCGGGCCTCCGGTCGGCCCTGACGGTTGGAGCGGTCGGCGGCCACCAGCACCCAGATGCGGGGGCGGCGGTCCTGGCCGTAGCGGTCGATCCGACCGTTGCGCTGGGCGTAGCGGTTGGGATTCCACGGCACGTCGAGGTGCACCAGATGGTGAGCGGCGCGCTGGAGGTTGATGCCCTCGCTGGCGGCGTCGGTGGCGAGGAAGACCCGCACGGTGTCGTCTCCGAGGAAGCGGCGCAGGGCATCCCGGCGCTGCTCGTCGGTGGAATCCCCGTGGAAGCTGACGTAGCCGACACCGTCCCCCTCCAGCCGCCGGGCAGCGGCCCGAAGGGTGTCACGGTACTCGGTGAAGACCACCGCCTTCTCCCCGGCGATCGGTGCGGCGAGAAGCGTGGAGAGCGCCCGCAGCTTGCTGTCCTGGCCAGACGGCACGAGCAGGGCGGCGTCGAGCAGGGCCCGGGCGGCGGTGGCTTCGTCGTCGCTCAGCTCGGGGGGCGGGGTGACGCTCTCCGCTCCCGGGTCGATGATCTCGTCCTCCGGCTCCGGCCCGTCACTGTCGCTGTAGGGGACCGCCTCGTCCAGGTCCTCGTCGGTAGGGGGCAGCCCGAGACGTCGGCGAAGGGTGGCGCGCAGCGCGGCGGTCGACGACCCGAACCGCTTGCGGTACACACCAGCGAGGAACTGGCAGCCGGTGGCCTTCTGCCTCGCGCCGGCCTCGGCGAACCGTCTCTCGCGCTCCGCCAGCAGCGCCAGGTACGCCTCCAGCGGCTCCTCCAGGTCCCGCTCGGCCCGTGTCCGGTCGGCGAGGGTGGACCGGACCTGGATGTCAGGGGTCTGGAACCGTCGCCCGCCGGCGAGGGTCACCTCCTGCTTCAGCCGGCGGACCACCAGGCGGCGGGCCACGTCGACTGGCACCGTCCCCGGCTCGACCTCGACGAATGGCTCGAGGAGCCGGAGCAGCGACAAGAAGGTGCCGGTCTTGCCGTCATGTGGGGTCGCGGTGAGCAGCAGCAACGCTCCGCCCTCGGACTTCTCCGACAGGACCCGGCCGAGCCGGGCCAGGCGCTTGGTGTGGGACCCGGTCAGAGCCAGATGAGCGGCCTCGTCGACGACGATCGCGTCGAACCCGACCGGGCAGGCGCGCAGCTCGCCGAGCAGCGCCTGGCCCGCAGCCAGCGTCATCGACACGATCATCCGCTTGGACTGGGCGAACACGTTGACCGTCGGGTTGCGTCGGCGCCGCTCGTTAAAATCCGCGCCCGACGCCAGGATGTCGAAGTCGAACCCGAACTTGGTCCACAGCTCGGCCTTCCAGCGCTGCGGCTCGGGCGCTGCCCGGGTCACGACCAGCACCCGACCCGCCTGGTGGCGTTGCGCCAACCAGCGAAGGACGATCCCGGCCTCAGCCGTCTTGCCGAGACCGGTGTCGTCCGCGATCAGCAGCCGCGGCCGCAAGCTGCGGGCCACCCGCAGCAGCGGGACCAGCTGGTACGGCTCCACCGCGATCGCCCCCCAGTCCAGACCGACCAGCTGCTCCCGCCCGCCGGCCATCGTGACCAGATGAGAGCGGTGGAGCGCCCGCCAGCGGCTCCGGTCGGTCGAGGCCACGTCGAGAGGCGGTATGCCGAGCTCGTCAGGGGCGAATCGGTCGCCCTCGAGGGAGACGAGCGGGGTCACCTCCATGTCCTCGAACCCCGCATCGAGGCCGATCAGGCGCACGACCCCGCCGTCCTCGGCCCCCAGGGTCCGCCACCGCCGCCCTCGCCAGCGCAGGACCCGACCCGGTTCCAAGCAGGCGCCTTTCGCCCCGCTGCCCGCTTCCCCTACGACGTCGCTCACCCCAGGCATGTTGTCACGCCCCCGCAGTACGGTCGGTGATCGCAGGGCCCTCGGGGCGACGGGAGACAGTCCCCTTCCATGTCCCACGCCACCAGGCGTGCCAACCAGGAGGGTCCATATGCCGCTACCAGCCTCCACAGCTGCTGGGTTCGTCGCCGCCGTCGCCGGCCTCGACCCGGGCGTCCACTGTCGTCTCGTCGAGGTGTCCGCCCTCAGCGACTCTGACCGTAAGGTCATCCTCGACGCTCTAGCCCGAACTTACTTGGGTCCTGACGGAAGAACCCCCTGCTGAGCAGGGGGTTCTTCATTGCTGGGGGTGGTTTTTCTGTCTACATGGTGTGGAGGGTGGTGGGGATGGGGGCGCCGATGAG
>JAJZJY010000577.1 GCA_021809885.1 Actinomycetes bacterium | reverse complement strand
CCGGCTTCGCGCCGGTCACCCACACCGCCGGCATCGGGTCGATCGCCCCGGGGCCGGCGCACACCGGGAACACCCACTGGCCGGGCTGCGGGCCGCCGACGCCGAGCAAGGCCGTCGCCGACGCGCCGCCCGCAGCATAGGTGCAGCCATAGGGCTGGTTCGGGTTCGGCTTGCCGGGCGGTGGGTCGGGCTGGGCGGCCTTCCCCCACGACGAACTGGCCGGCGGGGTCCACTCGGTCAGGCCCGCCTGGACCGTGAGCTGCCCTCCGGAGGCTTGCGCGGCGGCGTACGTGTTCTGGTCACCTGGGTCGCCAGCCCAGGCCGGATCCGCGCCGACGATGAACGTCATCGCGCCCAAGACGGCAGCGGCCGGGATCACGAGCCAGGCGCGCATTTCCCATCCGTCACGGTCTGCTTGGCAATCTTCCAGGTCCCGCCGGCGAGCACGAGTGTTGCGTGCACCCCATCGTTCTCCGGCGGCGTTACCGGCGGCACCGGCTTGCCTGTGGACACGTAGACAAGCGCTGCCGTGCTGTAGGCGCAGTCGACAACCGTGGCCGTCGTCGCGGAGATCGACACGATCTTGGGGTGCAAGGTAAAGGTGCCGCGGCCGACCATCCCCTGGCGCTGGTCGGCCAACAGGTTCGCTTTCACGCCCTGGAGCTGGGGGTCGACCATCGTTGCCGCCAGCGCCGGGTCTGCTGGGTTGGCGGTCGCCAGGGCCTGCTCGAAGGCCCTCCATCCTGCGCGGTACGCGGCGAGCACCGCTGCGGTTGCCGGGTCGGTCGTCGACGACGGGGTGGACTTGGCCGCCTTCGCCCGGACCGTGGTAGCCGTCGACGAGGCGGGTCCGCCACCGCAGGCGGCGAGGAGCAGAGCAGCCGCTGCGAGCGAGAGCACGCCGATCACGAGCCGGCTGCGCCGGGATCCACGACCGCTCGTCCCCGTGGTCGCACGCGCGTCCTGCGCCGTGCGGGCGGCGGACGATACTGCGCCTCTTCGCTCCATGCGCCCGTTGGCGAGTCGGCTCTCCGTCATGTGATCGCCTTCACGTGTCTGCCAGTTCCTTCACCAGAGCTGGCGCCGCACGAGACTCACGGAGGCGACCCGAGGCAGCTGCCTGGGCCTCTTCGGTGCTCCAGAGACACCGGCCCACGATCAGGGTAAACCCGCCGCCCTACCGGCTGCCTGGTGGTGTTTCTACTAGCAGTCTGACTACCAGGAGAGCGGTACGCTTCTTCCATGCGGACCGCGGTGTCCGACCCCGCAGCCACCCGGCGGGCCGAGCTCGCCGCCTTCCTCCGTGCCCGGCGCGCCGAGCTGCAACCCGAAGATCTCGGTCTCTACGCTGTCGGTGGTAGGCGCAACACCCCGGGGCTGCGCCGAGAAGAAGTCGCCCAGCTCGCAGGTGTGAGCGTGACGTGGTACACGTGGCTCGAACAAGGTCGCCCCGCCGACCCGAGCCCCCAAGTCGTCGACGCGATCGCCCGGTCGCTCCGCCTCGATGCCGAGTCCTACCGTCACCTTCGACGCCTCGCTGGCCTCGCGGTCCCCGAGCCCGACCAGATGCCCGACGACGTCGGCCCCGAGCTCAACCGGCTGCTCGCCACCTTGGAGCCCGCACCCGCCTGCCTGCTCGGACCCCGCTTCGACTTCCTCGCCTGGAACGACCCCTTCGACCGGCTCTGGAAGCCGGGCTCGCTCCCCGAGCGACGACGGAACCTTATGTGGCTCTACTTCGCCAAAGCCACCACAGCCCGGCGAACCGTCGGCTGGCAAGAACGCGCCCGCCACCTCCTCGGGCAGTTCCGGGCTGCTGCCGCCGAGCACCCCGGCGACGAACGCTTCGCCGAGCTGATCGAAGCCCTCCAAGTGGAGAGCGGGCGATTCTGCGAGTGGTGGAGCCTCTACAACGTCGAGCAGGCCCTCACCGGGAAGATCACCGTCCGCCACCCCGACGTCGGCATCATTCACATCGATGTCATCGAGGCGAAGTTCCCCGCCCACCCTGGGCTCACCATGTCCGTCCACGTCCCCGCCCGCGCATCGGACCAGGACAAGATCGCGCGCCTGTAGGCCACCACTCAGCCCTCCAGCACTCCGAGGCCAGGACCAGAACGACTCGGCCCACCTTGCGAGTACGTCCGCTGTCGGCATTCTGTGCGCTCTCGAAGGGCGTTCGGTGGCGCGAGCGGTGCGCCACTGTCTCGTTGATAGGGGGCGCCCCTGAAGGAGCACAACCCATGAGGGGCGTAGGAGTCATTCCCTGTTTGCTTCCTGGTCGGACTGGGCTTCTCGAAGGTAGTGCGGCCGCCGCTGAAGTCGATGCCTCGATAGTCATTCACGTAGATCCCATGGTGCGTGTAGAGCAGCCGCTTCACCTTGACGTGATCGCCCGCGTCGAACGTTGACATAACCCGCATCTTGACCGGCCGATGACACCAGGGGTTGCGAGATCTCGACAACCGGTTGGCGGCAGTGTCTCCCGGCCGGCGGCAGGCACCAGGTCCCGTCGCTGGTACCCGCGACGTTCGGGGACAACCGGTATGTACCATCCGTCGCCGCGTGTGCGCAGTCGGTCATCGAGCCTCGCCGAGGTCCACCAACACCGTCAGCGATCCACTCGCGGCCTCGAAGACAACCGCGACTTCGCGTGCGTCGGGAGCAAGGCGGGGACGGAACCGGATCTCGACGTCGTCGCGGCCCTGTGCCTCCGTGGCGATGAAGTAGGCGACGTAGGAGCCGCCGAGATCGTCGCGAGCGAAGACTCGGAAGATCGCCACTTCTTGGTTCCGGACCGCAGTGTCGCTCCACCAGCCCGGGGACGCGCTGGCCGTCAACCGCCAAGTCGACGGGTCCGAGATGAGCGCACCGACCGCAAGTTCGACCCCCTCGATCACCGGCGTGGTCACGCCGAGCCGGTAGTGGAGCTCCGGACCGTCGTGGCGCTGGCCGAGGAGCAGCATCGCTGCCCACTCGACGGGTAGCCCGGACACGTCGTCACTCGAGTCAGCGACGACCTCGCAGAGCCGGTGGAGAGCTGCGAGCGCTTCACGTGCCGGTGGCGCTGCTCCCTCCTCGAGTTCATCGACTCGTGCCAGCACCGCTGCGCAGCGGTGAGGGATCGCCTTGGCCGGTCCGAACAGGGTGGCCCTCAACACCGAGTGGGCCAAGGTTCGGATCTCCCGCTCGGCTGGATCAGGGGCTGGCGACGTCTGCGTCCGGCAGCGGGTGGACGACGCAGTGAGCCGACACGAGGACTCGTCGATCCCGTGGAGCTCGACCCAGCCCGCCCGTGCGGGCGGCGCTGGCTCGATCGTCACTTCGAGGTCGATGGGCGCATTCGGCTCCCCACTCAGCCGACGGCCGTTGCTGATCATCCGGATCTGGCAGCGCCCGTAGTCCGTCCCGAGGTCGTCGGTGACGACCACGCCGTCTAGCGCACCTTGGAGCTGTCTCGCCAAGAGCGACGACTCGAGCTCGGCCTCGAGCACGCCGTAGCTTCCCCAGCCGATCAGGGTGCCGGGTCGAAGGGTTCCCCCGCGGAGCACGATCTCACCGTCGCCACGCCAGACGCCGGTGGGGACACCGGAGGAGAATTCGTGGTCCATGGCGGTCGGAGGCGAATGACGGCGTTCGGCGATCGAGGCGAGCGCTTCGACGTAGTGACGGAGGGCGTCCCAGCTCCGCCACCCGTACTCACGGGCGACGGCGAGTTGCGCGGCCGAAAGGGTAAGCCGTGTCGACCAGGCCCCCATGCGCTCGAGGGCGCCGGGGTCGCCGGCCTGGGCGTCGCGCAGGAGCCGACGGGCCTGGTGCCGGAGGTGGTCGAGGTTGGGCTGGGAAGGAAGCTCTGGCATGACGTCTCCTCGAGCACCCGGGCTCGCGTGCAGGTGCAGAGGGAGACGCTGAGCGTTGTCCCTGTCGGTTGC
>JAJZJY010000576.1 GCA_021809885.1 Actinomycetes bacterium | reverse complement strand
TCCGATCTTTGAAGTTGTACGGGATGTATGTGATCGCCCATGTCGGATCGGGCTTCAGGTTGTATGTCGAGAGCTGCGAGGGGTTCGGCCCGGGCACCGGGAGGACGCCGGGCTTCCCGGACTTCTTGGCCGGCACGCTCAGCTCTGTGCTGCCGAGGTGCCCGACGTCCAGTGTGCCGCTCGCGAGCGCGTTGAACATCGCCTGTGTCGTCGTGTACGCCTTGTCGACGTACTTCTTGATCTTGGGCTTGTTCGGACCCGAGTACTTCGGGTTCGGCACCATCACGAAGCCGACTGTCGGCGTGAAAGATGTCAGCTTCCAGGGCCCGTCCACGACGCTCCAGATGCTGCTCGTCGCGTAGGTCGGGAAGGCGTTGATGGTCTGCTTCGGGTTTGTCGGGTTGAAACCGGCCTGCTCGGACAAGAAGCCGTACACCGCCTTGCACTTCGCGGCGTTCGATCCTTTCGGTGTGGTCGTTGTGAACGGTGCCTTGAAGCAGCCTGCCGAGCCGGGCGCCGCGGTGAGCGACGTGCGTGTCCAGGCGAGCGGGAAGGGGGTGATCGTGGACAGCTCGTTGTAGAGGAACCAGTGCGGGTTGATCGACGTCTTCATCGTGAACGTGATCGACGTGGGGCTTGTGACCTTGATCGACTTCACGCCTGTCGGCAGCCCGGGACCAGGAAAGTAGGCAGCGTAGCCTGTGGGGTCCTGGTGCCACAGGTTCATGAAGAACACGACGTCTGTCGCGCTCACCGGCTCTGTGTTCGACCATTTGTAGTTCTTGAGGGACATCGTGATGGTCTTGTCGCCGTTGGAGAACTTCGGCGGCTTGGCGAGCGAAAGCCTCTTGTTCAGTGTGATCGACTTGTGGCTGCCGAACCAGTAGAGCGGCCGGTACATGTAGTACTGGAAGTAGTCGATGTTGTCCACGCCGAAGTGTGTGAGCCCCATCATCGGGAAGATGTAGTTCGGCGCCGTACCTGTCTGGCCGGCGTCGGTGACCACCGACTTTGTCACCGCCCCGGCGGAGGGTGCCGCGATCGAGATGGTGACCAGGCCCATGACGGCCATCGCGAGCACCGCCCCTACCGCCATGATCGACCGAACGATGCCGAACCGGTTCTTCATTTCCTTCAACCCCCGTTCCAGTCGCTCAGCCTGACCAGCTCGGCTGATCGCCACCCGACCTGGCTGTCCTGCTCGTTCCTGCTCGCTGCACGCACACCATTGGTGTCGTTTGCGGAACTGTAACACGGCGCTTCCTTTAGGACAAGAGCAAGATGCAGGACCCGGTGTCGATTCCACGCAGGTCCACGCCGTGCCCAGAAGATGAATCGGAAACAGGATCGCTTTCACCCAAGTCCTTCGGATCGATGCGAGAAGCGGACCCCAAAGGGCGACGAAGTTCGGTGTCCCGTGTCCGGCCCGTTCGGAAATGAGATGCGCTCCTTCTCCTGCTTCTTTTTTTCATGAACGGTTCTTCACGACAATTGCGTGTGACAAATGGCGCCCGATGTGCATGGCAGAAATGTCACCGTCGAGGGTTCCCGCGCCCGGTGCGCGTCGGCGCGACGAGCACCCGAACCCGTCACGGCGCTCCCGCCGTACACCCTCTTGAGCGTGCCGCGACGGCGACGCCTACTGTGCGAGCGCCCTTCTGGGGGATAGATTCACCCCGATGCCAGGCCGCAACGTCCTCGAAGTCAACCAGCTCCGCACCGAGTTCCACACGAGGACGTCCAACGTCGTCGCTGTGGACGACGTGACCTTCTCCGTCGCAGAAGGCGAGTCGGTCGGAATCGTAGGGGAGTCCGGGTGCGGCAAGAGCACGACCGGGCTCTCGATTATGCGGCTGCTGCCGAGCAACGGCCACGTGAGCGGCGGCAACGTCGTGCTGAACGGTCGGGACATTGCCGAGCTCTCCGAGAGGCAGATGCGCCACGTCCGCGGCAACGAGGTCGCCATGATCCCCCAGGACCCGATGACCTCGCTCAACCCGACCATGACGATCGGCAAGCAGATCTCCGAGGCGGTCGTCCTCCACCGCGACGTGTCGAAGGAGCAGGCTCGTGAGCGCGCGCTCGAGGTGCTCCGCCTCGTCGAGATGCCACGACCCGCAGAGCGGCTCGACCAGTACCCGCACGAGCTCTCGGGTGGTCTGCGGCAGCGTGTGATGATCGCGATCGCGCTCGCCTGCGACCCGAAGATGCTGATCGCCGACGAGCCGACGACCGCCCTCGACGTCACGATCCAGGCCCAGATCCTGGACCTGATCGACGAGCTACGTGCACGCCTGCGGATGGCCGTCATCCTCATCACCCACGACATGGGCGTCATCGCCGGACGGACCGACCGCGTCATCGTCATGTACGCGGGCAAGATCGCCGAGGAAGCCGGCACCGACGCGCTCTTCGCCCGGATGCGGCACCCATACACCGACGCCCTTCTCGCGTCGGTGCCGAAGCTGGACCAGAAGCGCACCGACCGGCTGGTCAGCATCCCCGGGCTCCCGCCCGACCTCTCCCTCTCGCACACCAACTGCCGTTACCATCCGCGATGCCAGTTCGCGACGGATCGGTGCCGTGAGGAGGAGCCCCCCCTCGAACAGGCGACCGACCCTGGGATGGGCAGCGACATGCCACACCGCTTCGCCTGCTTCCATCCGGTGAACGTCGAGCACCGGTCGATCTCGGTCGAGGTGCTGAGCAGCCAGGAGGAGGAGAACGCCTTCCTCGCCGCACGGGCGGCGGAGCTCGCGGCACGCCCCGAGATGCTCGGCACGGACGACTTGGTGAAGGAGTTCCCGGTCCTGAAGGGCGGGATCTTCCGCCACAAGGTCGGGTCGGTGAAAGCCGTCTCCGGGGTCTCGTTCAGCATCAAGAAGGGCGAGGTCTACGGCCTGGTCGGCGAGTCTGGCTGCGGGAAGACCACGGTGGGCCGCCTCGTCGTCGCGCTCGAGCGGGCGAACGGCGGCAAGATCCGCTTCGAGGGCCGGGAGGTCCAGGGCTTGCGCGGCACCACGCTCCGCCGGCTACGCCGCGACGTCCAGCTCATGTTCCAGGACCCCTACGCGTCCCTCGACCCACGCATGCGGGTCGGCACGATCATCCGCGAGCCGCTCAAGGTCCAGCGCGTCGGGAGCGGCGCCGACCAGCGCCGCCGCGTGAACGAGCTGCTGGAGGAGGTCGGCCTCAGCCGCACCGCAATCGAGCGGTACCCCCACGAGTTCTCAGGCGGTCAGCGCCAGAGGATCGGGCTCGCCCGGGCACTGGCTCTCGGCCCCAAGCTCATCGTCGCCGACGAGCCCGTCTCCGCCCTCGACGTGTCGATCCAGGCCCAGATCCTGAACCTGATGAAGGACCTCCAGGACCGCCACGGGCTCACCCTGGTCCTCATCTCCCACGACCTTGGAGTCGTCCGCTACATGGCCGACACGATCGGGGTCATGTACCTCGGCAAGCTCGTCGAGACCGGGCCCGCCCACGAGGTCTACGACCATCCGGCGCACCACTACACCCGCGGCCTGCTCGACGCCGTCCCGGACCCCCACCCGCAGAAGGCGCGCGAGAAGCTCGGGGCAAAGGGTGTCCGAGGCGAGCTGCCGTCCGCGGTCGACCCGCCTTCGGGATGCCGGTTCCGCACGCGCTGCCCGAGGGCGGAAGAGAAGTGCGCTCTCGAGGAGCCGCCGGTCATGGACTTCGGCAACGGCCATACGGCGTCGTGCCACTTCCCCCTGGAGACGCCGGTGGGCATCGCGGTGCCCGCGGTGCCGGGTGCCTCCTCGGTGCCCGCAGCTCCCGCGCCAACCACTTCTTGAACCACCCGACCCGTCACCGCCGACCCGGGTCCGAAAGCCACCGCCGGACCGACTCCGCCTCCACGTCGAGGCGCGTGAGGATCCCCGACACGATCCGACGCTCGGCCATGCTGCCGA
>JAJZJY010000575.1 GCA_021809885.1 Actinomycetes bacterium | reverse complement strand
ACTTTAACACCAGCAACCGCAAACCGTAGTCGGCTACCCGACAAAATCGAGTGGAGCTTCTTCTAACGCGTCCTGATGGCTCTCGCGCCACCCCTTTTCGCGCTCAAAAGCATCTGCTCCGAGTATCCCCCTGTGAAGATTCGCGCCCTGGCTGTCCGAGGAACATCAAGGTGCTACGACTTTGACCAACTCCGTGAGCCCCTCTTGCCGTCGCCGTCCAACAACCGGCGCAGCCGAGCCCGGTCGCCAGGCTTGAGCGTGGCGATAAAGTAGCTGAGCGCCAGCGGGCGGTCCTTGGTGCGTCCGAGCACCTCGTCCATACGGGATGCGGCGTAGGCTTCGCGACTTTGGAGGGGGCGGTAGGCGTAGGCCCGACCACGTGGCTCTCGATCGAGGCGGCCCTTGCGCCAGAGGCGCACGAGGATGGTCATCACCGTGGTGTAGGCCAGCGAGCGCTCACCCGACAGAACCTCGTGGACCTGGCCGGGCGTCAAAGGACCGGCCGCGTCCCAGAGGACGTCGATGACCACTGCCTCCAGCTCTCCCATCGCCAGCTTGGCCATCTTCGACTCCGGTCTCGTCCCCCCCGCCGCCACCTGCGATAAAGGGTAGTACGCATGCAAACAGCTCTCGCACCCAGGAGCGTAGCCCGTCGGCCCCCGCTTGGCGCGCCTGCTGACTCGCCGCTTCGTCGCCGGCCTCGGTGAGACCACAGGACTGCCGTCGCTATGATAGCGACACACGGTCGTAGTGAACTGGTCGATCGGGCGGCGGCTCATCGGCGCCACAGCAAGGTTCCGGTGCCGTCCTCGGTGTCCGGTCACGTGCGGGAAGGAAGAGGAGATCGAGGCGTGGTCAGTGGGAAACGAACGAGAGCGCTACGCAAAGCCGAGGCACAGCACCACTCCGAAGCACTGAAGGCGCTCAAAGGCCGTCGACGTCGCCAGCGAATCGGGACGGCCAGTTCCACCCGTCACTGCACGGCAGCCGCAGCGTACAGGGCGGCAGGGCTCTTGTAGTCGAGGCTGCGCCGGCGCTGTCCGTTGATGATTGAGGCGGCATGATCGGCTTCTGCCTGGTCGACTGCGCCGAGATCGATGCCGCGAGGGAACCACCAGCGCCACTGACGATTGAGGTTCTCCACCTGACCCCGCTGCCACGGGCTGTGGGGGTCGCAGAACCAGACGTCGATGCCGTAGGCCTCGGCGATGGTCTCCCAGCAGGCCCACTCAGATCCCTGGTCGAAGGTGATCGAGCGCAAGAGGTGGCCGGGGATCTGGTCGAGGCCGCAGGCGAGCCCGGCGAGCATCGCCTCTCCCGCGTAGCCCTCCGGCATGGTGATGCCGAGCGAGAACCTCGTCACTCGTTCGGTGAGCCACAGCATCGAGGAGCGGTTGTTCGCCCCGATGATCTGGTCACCCTCCCAGTGACCAGGCTCGCTCCGGTCGTTGACGGTGTTCGGTCGACTGGCGATGTTGGGAAGCCCGGGACGTTTGGGCTCACAACGGGTCTGGCGACGACGCCTTCGAGGCCGCCGGGACCGCAGGCAGTCGGTCGCCTTCACGTCGAGCACGCCGGCGTAGACAGCTTGGTAGATGCTCTCGGCACACACCCGGTCGCCGGTCCTCTCGGCCACCAGATCGGCCCAGATCGCCACGGGAGACCGGCCGAGGCCGAGTTCTCTCGTCACCCGGTCCCGGAGCTCGCCGGCCTGCTCCAGGCGACGGGGACGGGGACGGCATCGCTCCTTGCCGGCACGACGCTCTGCGATGGCCGGACGGTAGCGAGATCGGCCCCCGTTGGCGGTCACCTCCCGCATGATCGTGGTCGGATGACGTCTGATTCTCTTGGCGATCTCGGCCCAGCTCGTGGACCGGTCCTCGATCAGTGCAACGGCGATCTCTTCGCGCTCGGGCAGGGACAGCGGCGTACCTGGCATGCTTCGGTCTCCAGTGGTCGGTGTCGGTCGGTAGCACCGGTCATCATGACCGGAACCGTGCACCGACTACTGGAACTGGCCGTCCCGAATCTCTACGCCGTCGACGGATCGGTGTTCCCGAGCTCGGGAGGCTACAACCCCACGCTCACCATCCAAGCCAATGCCTGGCGTATCGCCGACGGCATCGTGCATTCCATCCGATAGGCGAGGGGCGCAAACCATGCAGGGTGCTCACCCTGGCCATCTGTTCCCGAGGCTGAGAACCCAACGACCAGGCGCATGTCAGCAGGGGTGAACGCCCGCAATTCTCGGGGTCATTCGGTGTGTCCACGGCAGGTTACCGGTGAACAGGCAGTCGAGGGTCCCGAGCACACGACCACCACGTGGGGCGGGGCGTAGCGATGCGCTCGGTGCTGGCTCTGCCGGTCCCCAACCTCGAGCGGCACGACGTTGCACCCGAACGGCTGGTGACAGGAACCGGCCTCGCCAGGGGACCCGAAGCCCGTCAGGGATCGAGTCGATCGAGCGGCACCCCGCAACTCACCCCGACGCCCTCCATAGCCTCTTCGAGCGGGACGTCGAGGGCGCTGGCCACCGTGCTCGTGTAGCGCATGAGCGCCACCGAGGCCACGATCTCCACGATCTCCGCATCGGCCCAACCGAGCGTCCGGAGCTTCTCGGTCATCTCGTCGGTCACCCCGGCCGGACGGCGGCCGACCATCCGGGCGAAGTCCACCGCGGCGTTCTCCTTGTCGGTCAGACGGGGAGACGGTTTGCCCTCGATGAGATCCACGCACTCCTGACGGCTCCACTTCTTGCCCATGAGGGCGATCATGTGGGCCGCGGTGCAGTACTCGCACTCGACCTCATAGGCGGTCACCGCGAAGAACACCCGCTTCAACTCCTCGCGGATGGTCCCCTCCATCGCCGTGTTCAGGCTCAGGGTCCACAACGCATCGGTGGTCTCGGGCAGGTAGTTCAATGCCTGCTGGAGACCGGGACCATCTTGTAGTAGGTCTTCACCCGCTCGAAGACCTCGTGGGCCCGTCCCTCTGCCTGATCGGGATCGATGAGCTCGACTCGTGCCATCACTGCCTCCTCGGTTCGTTCGGTTCGTTTGATGTCCCGGGTTCGTTGGATCCGCTCGGTTAACCGGCAACGCCCGTCGCCACCCGCCGGCCGGTCTCGATGGGACGGTCGGGGTCGGCGCCCCACTCCATCCACGAGGCGTCGTAGAGGGCGGCATTCTCGTGTCCTATGACATAGAGCGCGAAGAGGGCGAAGGCCCCGAAGACCCCGCCTCCGCAGTAGGTGATGACCCGGCGATCGGGTGTGAGTCCGACCGGCTCCCACAGTCCGGCGAGCTCTGGAGCAGGCAACAGGGTGTGGGTGGTCGGATTGACGTTGGCCGGAGCGGGCACGTTGTAGGCGGACGGGATGTGGCCGGCTCGGTGGCTCGGGTAGAGGCGGGCCACCCAGTTGAAGAAGATTTCGGGCAAGGCGTCGACGTGGCCGGGACACTCGCGTGATCAGGGCAGCCGTCATGACTGCGGTAGGGCTGCACACGGCACACCACACCAGCCAAGCGGCCCGGTCCCAAAGAACCAGCGTGCTCGTGGGGTGGCGCGTGGCCGCCTGCGTAATGCTTCATAGGGCAACTTTGATAACCCGTCGACAAATTCCGTCGATAAACTTGTGGATAACCCCGTGGAAATGCGCCAAAACAGCACGAAAGCCCACGAAATCGTGGGCTTTCGGCGGGGTCCACCAAAATATACGGTGGTCTTGAGGTGTCATAAGGCGAAACCGTTCTCCCAGGTAGACGGCTTGCCACTCCAACTTCCCCCGCCGAACACCGTGGTTCGCCAAGGTGCGGGCGACCGATAGTGGCCATCCGGGCTGAGGGTCGTGCGCTCGGCAGGGGCGCGTCACCGATCCGTAATTCCGGCTACGGCGGACCTTGCGCATCGAAGGGGCACTCCGCGTCTCCAGGGCCG
>JAJZJY010000574.1 GCA_021809885.1 Actinomycetes bacterium | reverse complement strand
GTCGCGCTGGATTTGGCCTCGGGCCAACAGGTGTCGTGCCCTCCTTAGGACGCTCCCGAGGGCCCACCGCTCCCGAGGGTCCACTCCGTCGTGGTGGACGTCGAGCCCCCGCCCGTCTCGAGGTCGGTCGTGCGAGTCGAGTAGTGCCAGGCCGTGCGCGTCCCCGCCACTGAGGGGCACCATGTGGGCATGGCTCCCACATACGGCACAGACGACCACCTGATCCGCACCTTTTCTCAGGATGCGGGATCGAGCGACCCTGCGGCGATCAAGGAGTTCTTGGAGCGCTACGAGGCGACGTGCTCGCATCCTGACGACGAGGCGCGGGCACGCGAGCTCGCCAAGGAGCGCATGGCCGAGTGGCTCGACGCCAAGGAGGCCCACGACGTCCCCGAGGCGAGCCGGATCTTCACCTACACCCAGCTCGAGCTCGCCGAGCACGCCACGAAGGCAGCGCTCGCGATCGCGGACCGTGTGGTCGACGAGGCAATCGTCGCAGGCGCGCTCGGGCGCAAGGACATCGGGACCGCGGTCTACCGCGTCGCCGGGGACGCCGTCGTCGACGCTCCGGACTTTGCCCATCAGTGCTGGTCGGACATGGCCGAGGTGCTCGCGCACGGACGCGGCAACGTCCATCCGGCCACGGTGATCGTGGACTGCTGGCACGTGGTCTGGATGGTCTCGCTGATCGCGACGAGAGGCGCTGCGCCGCTCGCGTCGCTGTTACGGCGAGTGGACCTCGCTGTCTCGATCCAGCCAGGCGAGCGACCGGGGGACCCCGTACTCGGCACGAAGGTCCGGATCCCGAGAGGGACCCGCATCTTTTCGGACGCTGGCGGCTGGCCCAAGCGCGGCGTGCCGATCGAGCGGGCGAGGACCGTCACGCTGCGCTTCATGGGAGGAGAGCCGGAGGAACCGGTTGTTGCCTGGTTCGGCGAAGGCGGGCGCACCTACTGGTCGAAGGTGTGGGAGGTCGTTCACTGACGGAGACCATCTGCCATCATCCGACGCTCGTGAAGGACTGACGGCTCACTCAGCTACTGATAGCGCGCGCTCACGATCACTACGACAGCCGCCTCTTCGAGGTCGAGCTCGGCAAGCTCGCCAAAGAGATCGGCACCGTGGGCACCGTCTGCCGCGTCTTTCCTGGCACGGCCAAGTGGATCGAGATCCCCCTTCTGCGTCGTGGCGAACTATCCCGACGTCGGTTTGTCGCTACGACTGCAGGGCCACTTGGAAGCCGTCCTCCTCCAGCAGTCGCACGGCCAGCCAGGTCCCCAGGGGCGTCCCACGCAGGACCTCGCCTTCTCGAACCACCACACCCATCTCGACGAGCTTGTCGACCACCATCCCTGCGTCTTCGGCTATGGCCTCTCGTAAGTCCCCCGACGCGCCACCGTTGACAGCGTCGAACATGAGCAGTTCCTCTTCTTCCGAGCAGAGCCTTTCGACCACGTCGGAGAGGGCAAGGGGCTCGCCGGCGACGTTGGCCAGCACGACGACGTCCGGGATGGCGGCATCGACGGTGGCGCCCCACGGTGGCCCGTTGCCTTCGGGGTCTGCTACGCCGAGCTCGACCATGGCGTCGAACACAGCCCTCCAGGTGCCCAATGCGTCGGCGTGCATGTCGCGCCCCTTGGCGGTGCGCAGCAGCCTGTGGCCCCGTTGCTGAACGAGGCCCGCCGCATCGGCCCACTCGGTGAGCAGGAACGCCTGCTGTTGGTAGGGACCGAGCTCGTCGTCGGATCCCAGCCATTTCTCGGGCTCCAGGCCGAGGCGGGCGGCAAGGTCCTCCTGCTCGGACGCCTCCAGCTCGCCGTCGTCCCTCAGACGCCGACCCGTGCCGACCCAGTCCACGAACGAGCTGAGCTGCACGAACGCAGGAGCGGCGCCTGCGGCGGCTGACAGCTCATCGGCTGGTGCCAGACGCAGCGGCGGTACCGAGAAGTCCTCGGGCAGGTCGAGCCGTCCACCCAGCTCGAACACGACGCCCTCCCACTCCTCGTCACCGAACGGACCGATCCCGTCGTGGCTGCCGTCGCCGCTCACCGATCCCACGCTTGCACACTCCGAGCTGTGCCCGCACGACGCGGAGCTGACTCGGCCCGACGGCACACACCGAGCAGACGGACGGGCGCCGTCTACGGCTCCTGGCGGTGGTTGTCCAGCGAGCCCAGCTTCCATCACGTCCACTCCGAGAACCTCGGCTGGACACGGCACGACCCGATCGTTCTGCATCATCGTGAGGAAGCCCATGATTGCGACCTCGTCGGCGTCGACAACCGGCGGCGCCGACAACCGGCGGCTCAACCTCCCTGCTGTTAGGCCAAGAGCTCGGACCGGCACTGCTCCAGGGCGGCCAGCTGCCGTCGCGGCCGCTTCATCTCTCGCTCGACGCGTGCGAGCTCGGCGGAGACCGTTCTGTCCTCCAGGCCTCGCTCGTCGAGCGTGGAGCGAACGAGCTCCTCCACTTCCGAGCGCAGGAGCCGCAACCACGGGCTCCCTTGCATCGAGCCGACCCGGCACTGGAGGCTGCCGGCGTCGATCGCTTGCACGATCTCCTCCTGTCTGGGGTCGAGCTCCGTGCGGGCCGTCTTGTTGCTCGGTGTCGCCCCCTTCTGTCCCCACTCCCCGTCGTCGCTGCCCACCCTCCGCCCTTCCCGAGCCTTCGCTGGCTCACAGCTCCCGCAGTAGGAGCCAGCGGAACTTGTCCAGCCGGAAGTCTGCTCCGACGTCCACAGTCTCGAACTTGCCGGACAGCATGGTGGACGATGGTCGGCCAACCGGTTGGTTGCAACCGGCCCTGGCCGGGTCCACCCCCCGCCGGGCACGGTAGGGCAGCATGTCGTCGTGGATCCTGACTGGTGGACTCGGGGAGAGGCGTGTCCGAGCTGTGGGATCCCCTTCTGCCATCCACACCGGCCCGGTGCCCGGCGTCGCCAGGTATGGGTGGGCCCGCACCCGACCGCGTACCACACGAGCCCCTTCTGCGGCGCGGCGCCGCAGGGCGTCAAGGCCCGCGCACGGGGGGTCGTGCTGATGGAACTGGACCTCGACGGCGGCGGTGCCGAGGGCGTGGTCCACGTCCATCCCCCCGTCCCGTCCGGCTGGAAGCAGGTCGCCGAGACCGAAGCTGTGGCTCGCGGCCTACCCGCCTGTCTGCGCTGCTGAGCGACGAGCTGGAAGTCACGGGTCGTCAGGTTCCGTCCTCCCTCGCCGGTCGGCGTCGTGCACAGATCCACCGTTCGGACGCCCGTCCCCCGGTTGCGCACATGATCCCGTCGGGCAACAAGCGACCCCTGTCCAACACGGGGGCGATGCGAGTGCCCTCACTGCCGGTTGTGGGCATGGGCCGACCTTCCACCTTTTCCACCATGAGGTGGCAGGACCCGCCTCCGCGACAACCTCCTCGCAGCGACCGGTCGGCGGCACATCGACCGCCCGGGTGACGGACGGTGGTCCACCTCGCGGCTGCCGGTTAGCGGCGTGCAGACGCAGGGCGCGCTGACTGGGCGTCGGATCGGGAGGATACTAAGTCTGTAGCAGACCGATCTACTTTGGCTCCGGTGGTGGTGGAAGGTGGGTGACATGGACGACTCGGTGCGGGTCGGTGGCTCTGGGGGTGGGTGGGCTCGCCGTCGATGGGCGGGCTCGGCTGCCAAGGTCGGGGTGGGAGTCGTGGTTGTGGTCGTTCTGGCTGGTGCTGGTACCGCCTACGCCATCGGCGGGCACGGGCATCACCACAAGGACGGGCATCACCACAAGGCGGGTAGGACGCGGGCCGCGGTCACCGCGGTGCAGGTGGCGACGGCCGTCTCGGGTGCCGCCGTCTCCGAGCTGTCGCTCTCTGGCACGGTGGCTTCGTCGCAGAGCGTGACGATCTCCCCGGGCGTCGCGGGCCGGGTGGGTTCGGTGGCCGTCACGCTCGGCCAGGTGGTGCCGGCGGGCCAGGT
>JAJZJY010000573.1 GCA_021809885.1 Actinomycetes bacterium | reverse complement strand
AGTGAGTCGACTGGCTATCACGAGGATGCGCTTGCGCCGTTGTGGAACGCCATAGTCGGCCGCATCGACGATGCTCCAGGTCGAGTCGTACCCGAGATCGTTCAAGCCTTCTAGCAGGGCGTCAAAGTGACGGCGCCACCGTGTGCTCAGCATGCCGGGGACGTTCTCGAAGGCGATGTGTCGAGGCTGAACGGCAGCGACCAGTCGCAGGTAGTCCTCGTACAGCGTATTGCGACGACGATCCTTACCCGTCGACAAGGAGGCCTTCCGCAGGTTGGTGAAGCTTTGGCAGGGCGGGCAGCCCGACAGCAACGTGCAATCACCCGCGTCGAGGCCCGCTGCAGTCAACAGCTCCTCGCCACTGACACGGCGAATGTTCCTGGTGATCGGGGCTATGCCTACGTTCGCCTGGTACGCGTCGGAAGCGTCCTTGTCGATCTCGATTGCGGCGACCGGAGTGAATCCGGCCTGCCTGAACCCGATCGATCCCCCACCACATCCTGCGAACAGGTCGATCAAGGGAAATGACGTCTCGGACGTGGTCGAAGGAGTCATCGTGACCGCACCTTGCCGGCGTCCTACCGTGCCTTTCGCCAACGGTCGATGTCGACCCGCGACCAGAGGCGGCACCGGGTCGGTCCGGTGTCGACGACGGGCTTCGGAAAGTCGGGGTATCGGTTCATGTAGGTGGCGACGCTGTTTCGATGGCTCAGTCCCAGCCGCTCCGCGACCGTGTAGGCGTCGATGAGGTCCTCGACGTCCACCTTGCGGCTCACCCCGGCTAGTCTACGATGTTCGACTAAAGGTGTGGGGGATGCGTGGCGTACGATCCCGGTGTGCAGGTGCACATGGAGGGCTCGTGGGCATCCTCGCCGGAGGTGTGCAGGAGCATGCAGTCCAATCGCGGTCGCGACACGAAGTTGGAACTGCGCGTCCGGTCGGCGCTTCACCGGGAAGGGCTCAGGTTCCGCAAACACGTCCGTCCCCTGTCGGAACTCCGCTGCACGGCCGACGTCGTGTTCCCTCGGGAGCGTCTCGCCGTGTTCATCGACGCGTGTTACTGGCACTCCTGCCCTATGTGTTTTCCGACACCCAGCCTGACCAGGGCTTGTTCCCACAGGCACCACCAAATTGTGGGACAACTGACGCTCTCGGGGGTCATTCCGCCTGATTCCACGGAAGGCCGGGTCCGATGCCAGCGCGGTCCAACATCACCATCGTGATGAAGTTCTCCGCGTCGTGGAATCCCCGTGCGTTGGCCCGGATCCTCCCGATCGAGGCGTTGTTGGACTCCGCGATGCCGTTCGTGAACCCGTACTTGATCGTCGCCTCGATCTTTTCTCTGAACCCTCGGATGGTCCGGGCCAGCTTGACGAAGTGCTCGAGCTTTGATCGCGAGGCGGCGGCCAGCCAGCGGTCGAGGGCACGGCGGGCGGCGATGATGCCCTTCTTGAATATGTCACGCAGTTCCTCTTTGAGCCGCCAGGCCCGGTGGATGCGGGCGTTGGCGCGTTCGAGGGCCCGGAGCTCTTTGCGCTGGAGGCGGCTCAAGTTCTCCCAGTTGCGCAGGAGCAGCCAGCGCAGGCCCTTGACCTCCTTGGCCGCACCTGCCGACCCCGAGCGTCGCAGGGAGTTCCACTCGTCCCTGCGGGTCTCAGACCTCCGGGAACCGGTTTTTGCCACTTCCCTGACCAGGGCCTTCCTTGGGCCGGGTTGAGTGAAATAAACTCAATAATTAGTTGAGAAATGTGCCCTAAGTACGTGCATTATTAGATCAACTGTGATAGACTGTCGTCATGGCACGACCGGCAGTCAAGACCAACCAAGCTGGGCTTTTTGCGATGCCCGATCCCTACGAGCTGTGGCGTTCGGAGTCCGAGGGATGGGTGAGCGTAGGAAAAGGACCCCGGCTGCTCGCCCGCTTCCAATCCGACGACAAGGCGATGCGCAACCTGAGCCTCGTAGCGCTCACCGACGCCGGTGTGCCGGGCAAGGACCTCGCAGCTTTGTTCTCGATCACCCCCGAGCACCTGTCTCGTCTGCGGACCCGGGTGAGCGAGGAGGGATCGGCGGGTCTCCTCGGGGGAGTTGTCGGGCGTCCCCGCAGCATGGCGACCGACGGGGACGAAGCGGCCTACCAGCTGTTCGACGAGGGCAACACCATGACCGAGATCGCAGCCAGGCTCAACGTCTCGCGGTTCGCCGTCTCCCGAGCTCTCAAGCGTAGGACCAGCTCCGAGCCGGCGGAGCTTCCGCTGGAAGAAGCTGGTGCTGGCGTGGAGGAGAGCCCCCTCGGTGAAGACGAAGCACCGGTTGAAGATGCACCACCGGTTGAAGACGAAGCACTGGTTGGAGATGGTGAGGAGCCGAGGGGCGAAGAGGCGCCGAAGGACGAAGACAGCTGCACCGGGCCCCGTCTCGGAGAAGTCGAGGTCCACTCCCGCTACGCAGGAGCGATGCTCTTGCACGACTTCCTCTCCGACACCGGCGCCGGAGGAGTCCTCTCCAGCCTGCCCCGGTCACTTTCCCGTCGTTACGACGCCCCCGCGGTGATGCTCAGCGCTACCTTCGGCTTCGCGCTCGGCTCCTCCTCGGCAGAGGGCACCAAGCACCTGTACCGAGCCGATGCGGGAGCACTCGTCGGGCTGGCGAGCTTCCCTGAGCTGCGCACCCTGCGGCCCCGCCTGGCTGCTCTAGCTGCGGCGAGCGACCCGCTCGCGCTCCAGTGCGCCTTCGCTAAAGCGATGCTCGCTGCAGACGACCACCCTCCGTATCTCTACTTCGTCGATGACCACTTCGTCACCTATACCGGGGCAATGCCGGTCGCGAAGGGCTGGAACACCAGGAAGCGCATGGCGGAGCGGGGCAGGGACGACACCTTCGTCGTCGACGAGACCTGGCGGGCGATCTGTTTCTCCTCGTTCGAGCCGAAAGGCCTCTCGGTCAACCTCCCCCCGGTGATCGACCAGCTCACAGAGATCTGCGGAGACCGCCCGATCATGGTCGGCTTCGACCGGGGAGGTGCCTACCCGAAGGTGTTCTCGGCCCTGAAAGAGAAGAACGTGGAGTGGGTGACCTATCGAAGGGCTCCGCTCGTCACCCCGACGAGCACTCCTCATACCTCCTGGGTCGAAGTCGACGGCACGCGCCTGTCCTTGGCGCTCGCCGACGAGATGGTGGAGCTTGCCAACTACGGAGAGGCCCGCCAGCTGAGCCTGTACGAGGACGGCAAGCTCGCATTGCAGATCCTCACGTCGGATACCAAAACGAGCGGCGCCCGCCTGGTGCGAACGCTGCGTGCACGCTGGCGCATCGAGAACACCTTCAAATACGCAGAAGAGCACCAGGGCATCCACTGGCTCTGTAGCTACGCGACAGAAGAGATCGAAGACGACACGGTGGTCGACAACCCCGCGAGGGTCAAGGCCAGAGCAGAGCGCAAGAAGGCCGAGGCAGCCCTGATAGCGGCCCGAGCCGCGCTCGGTGCGACAGCTGCCCACCCTCGTCGTCCCCTCGACGATCGCCGCTCGGTGACCAAGGCACTGCGAGATGCGGTCACAATCGCAGAGGACGACCTTAAAGAGGCAACGACAGCACTGAAGGGGATCCCCGCGAAGCTCCGCCGAGACGAGACCCGCCCCGGTGCTACCCGGGCCAAGCTACGCATCGAGCGCCGGGCGCTCCAGATGGTCACCCGCATGCTCGCCTACAACGCGGAGCTCGACCTCGCGAGGAAGCTGAACGCCTACCTGGGCGATGACAACGAATACCGGGGGATCACCCGCAACCTGTTGCACCTCGGCGGCACGATCGACTTCAGCGCCCATGGGATCACCGTGCATCTCGACCGCCCGGATCCACCTCGTCTCGCACGGGCTCTCGGGCTGCTCATCGAGGAGATCAACCTCCGATCACCTCGCCTCTGCGGTGACGGCAGAACCATCACCTACGTCCT
>JAJZJY010000572.1 GCA_021809885.1 Actinomycetes bacterium | reverse complement strand
ACGGGATCGGATTGCAGTTGCTGGCAGAGCTTGAACGCTGGGCAGTCAATGCCGGAGTGCACCGGTTGGAGCTGACCGTCATGGCGCACAACCATCGGGCTATCCGGCTGTGCGAGCGGGTCGGCTTCCTCGTCGAGGGCCGCCGATGCGAATGCCTCTCCGTCGACGGCGAGCTGGTCGACGAGCTCTACATGGCCAAGCTGCTGCCTGCGGCTGTAACCCCGCTGTAGCCGCTAGTGGATCGTCTGTCGGGCACCCCTGGCTGGAGGTCCTCGTAACAGCCCATCGTCGCCGGTCAGGTCAGGCTGAGGGCGAGGCGTGACCGGGTGGAGGGGATGGCGAGGGCGGCTGCGCCGCCGGCGACGACCCATGCCGCTGCGAGGTAGAGGACGGGCGCAATGCCGAAGGTGTCGGCGGCGAGGCCGGCGAGAGCCATACCCGCAGGGGCGGCGATGAGCCCGCCGAGGGTGACGATCGAGTTGGTTCGGGATAGCAGGTGGGACGGGATGTTGGCTTGCTGGGCGGTGGAAGTGAAGGTGTTGTAGATCGTGGCCTGGGCTCCGGCGGCGAGCGCGGCGGGCACGAGCACCCACAGCGGTGCCGGGCCCGCTAGGAGGGCGAGGAGGGGGGCGAGGGTGAGGCTGGACGCGACGGCGGCGGCGATCGGACGAGCAGGGGTCCAGCGCAGCGTGAGACCGGCGGCGAGCAGGCCACCGACGGCGTAGCCGATGGCGATGGCGGCCCAGGCGGGGGCTCCTCCGAGGTGACGGTCGGCGACGAGCGGGCCGAGCACGAAGAACGGGCTGACGGCGATGGCGTTGAGCAAGGCGACGTGCGCGGCGTAGGTGCACAGCCACTGCCGTTCGCGCACGGCGGCCCAGCCGTGGCGGAGATCACCTACTAGTCGACGACCCGGCGGGGCGGGCACAGCGAGGGCGGGCGAGCGGATGGCGGCCAGGCTGGCGGTGCTGACCGCGAAGCTGGCTGCGTCGGCTGCGAACGCCACACCGGGGCCGGCGGCGGCGACGATGACCCCAGCCAGGCCGAGCGCGGCGATGGCGGCAACGGCTTTGGACATGACCAACATCGAGTTGGCCTCCCGGATTCTTCCGGCGGGTGCCAGCTCAGCGACGAGACCGTTGGCGGCCGGGGTGAACACGGCGCTCGCCGCGCCGGCGCACGCTTGGAGGGCGGCGAGATCCCAGACGGTGGCGTGACCGGAGATCAACACGCCAGCGGTTACCGCTTGAAGACCGCAGCGGGCGACATCTGCGCCGAGCATGAGCAGCCGACGGGAATGACGATCACCGAGCACCCCGCCTAAGAGACTTAACGCGATGACCGGCAGGCGGCTGGCGAGGAGCACCAGCCCAAGGCTGGCCGCCGACGAGCTGACCGATAGCACAGCGAACACCAGCGCCAGAGTTGACAGGGCGTTTCCCGCGCTCGATGCGGTCTGCCCGGCCCAGTAGGTGGCGAAACGGCGGTCGCCCAGCACCCCTCGCCGTGCTCGGAGAGTGGTCACTGTGTTGAGCGGATCGGCATGGTCCACACTGAAAGGGCACTGTCATCGGCGGAGCGCAACACGATCGGGCGGAGAGCGTCGCTGGCCTCGATGATCACGTCGGGTCCTACCAAGGAGGCGAGGGCCTCGGAGACGAACACCGGATTCACCGTTATCGACAGCGCCGGTCCGTCCCAAAAGCCTCCGACCAGCTCGTCGCGGCCGTGGGCGCCGCCGCGCACACGAAGCCCGTCGCCGCCCAACACCAGCGTCGCGGCCGCGCCCCGTTCCGATGCCACCGCGTTGACCAGGGCATGCCGGCTGACCACACCACGATGCCCTCCAGGCAGGCCAGCCAGGAGCGCCTCGTAGTCCGGAAATGGTTCTGCGGCCGTTACAAGGTGCATCAGCCGGCCCCCTACCTCCGCCTCCATCGCGCCGCCAGGGGTCTGCCGGATCCTCACCACCCCGCCCGCCCCTGCCAGCGTCGAGCGCAACTCGTCGGCGACCGTGACGGGCAGCGCCACCCGGATCGCCGCGTCGGACCTCAACGCCGACGCAACCACGTCGCGCACCACCATCCGGAAGCTATCGGTGGCGACCACACGCACGCTGTCGTCCCGGGTCTCGACCCAGATGACCGCCAACTCAGCTCGGCCCTCGCCGCCAACCGCGAAACGCACCTCATCCAGCGCCTTCGCCAGACGCTCCGTCGCCACCACACACCCCCAAGCCTCCTCCTGCTCAGCATCGCCCAAGCGGGAGCGCACCTCGCTGATGGCCCGGCGCACCGATGCGGCGCGCTCCTCCAGGTTCGTCGCGTGCTCGTCGAGCAGCACGACCCGTTCGATGGGGCCAGCGGCGAGGAAGCCCGACACGGCGGCCATCGGCATCTCCGCCTCCCGGAGGCGGCGGACCAGCTCCGCGTCAGGCACCTGGTCGGCCGAGTAGTAGCGGTAGCCGGTCGAGTCGTCCACCGCGACCGGCCGTAGTAAGCCGCACTGGTCGTAGAACCGCAACGCGCTCGGCGACAGACCACAACGACCGCCGAAGGCCCCGATCGTCAGCAGATGCTCCACGCCCCACAGCCAACAGCCTCAACCAACACGAGAGTCAAGCCCACCGACTCTTCCGCGCCGTCTCGCGGCTATCGCAACCACCGATGTCGACGTCCGAGTCGTCCCGCAAGCCCAACGTGTTGCGGGAACACCCCTGGCCAGATGGGGTGGGCCAGACGGGATGTCCCGTATGCCCTGCCCGCAATTGAGCCCGGTGATGGGAGGCTATGCGGTACACGTATATGCAGCTGGTTCTTCGACGTGGTGGCTCGCTCGTGCGGGTCACCGGGCCCGGCTTGGTCGAACAGCTCGGGGCAGACGCCGACACGCTGGCGTGACGGGTGCTGCCACCTACTGCGGGTGTGCCCATCAGCTTCGGGGTCGGATGGAGGCGGAGCGATGCGGACCGCAGCGTCGCGGTGCGGTCGACTCCTGTGATGGTGGGCAGGTGATCGGAGTACCGGTTCAGACCAGTTCGGCGGTGCTTCTTCATGTGGGGCGAGTGTCGCTGCGTTGGTCTCGACGGCGGTACGCCACCCTCTTGCCGACAGATGCCGGGCGCATCGGGCGCGACCCGCAGGTCTGGGGCTCGCAGCTTGTCGGGGCGCCGCCGGTTCGGGGAGGTCAGCGTGGCCGGCCGGTAGAGGTGCAGACGGCTTCGCCCGGTGTCGTCATGCCGGCTTGCCGGTTCTCGTTCGACGCGGGCCGGAGCGGCTTGTAAGGGGCAAGCTCGGCGACGAGCTGACGGGTGAGCGGCTCGGGCTCTGCGTCGAGGTCGATGAGGCGTCGTTCCAGCAGGCGGTAGGTGCGCACCACGGCGTCGGGTCGGCCAACGCGGGCCTGCAGGCGCATGAGTTGGCGGTAGACCGCCTCGGCGTAGGGGTCCACGCCCATGGCCCGCTCGGCGAGCGCCAGGGCGCCGGGCAGGTCTCCGCCGGTCTCGCGGATCTCGGCGAGTTCGGTGAGGGCGTCGACTGCCTGGCGGCGCAGCTGCTCTCGTTGCGGCTCAGCCCACTCGTAGCGGGCGCCTTCGGCCAGCTCCCCGCCGTAGAGGAAGGCGGCGGCGCTCAGCGCGGCGGCCCGCTCGCTGTCGTCATCGCTGTCGTCATCGCCGGCGCTTTCGGTCGCGGCGAGGTGGGTCTGGAAGGACCACAGGTCGACGTCGACCAGGGCCGGGTCGATGCGGTAGCGCCCGGCGGCGTGCTCGACGAACATCGCCTCGCCGAGCCCGGTTGCTTCGCGCAGCACCTTGCGAAGGTTGCCGACCGCGGTGTGGAACTGCTCCATGCCACGCCCGGGTGGGGCGTCGGGCCAGATGACCTCGACCGCCGTCTCGTCGGTTACCCCGTGGGGTCGGGTGGCGAGGTAGGCGAGCAGCTCGCGGGCCTTGGTGCG
>JAJZJY010000571.1 GCA_021809885.1 Actinomycetes bacterium | reverse complement strand
GACCGGCTACCGGCCCGCCGACCGGATCGTGACCCTCGCCCCGGCGGCCAACGGCGAGATCGTCACCTCCCAGCGCAGTGTCGTCGCCAGCGTCGACGTGAACGCCTGCAGCGTCCTGGCGTGCATGGACGACGGGCGCGAACACCGCCTCGGACCCGACGACATCGCAGCGGACCGTCTCGCCCACGGCTACGCCACCACCGTGCACCGCAGCCAGGGAGCACCGTCGACACCGCCCACGTCTTCGCCGACGGTGGTGGACGCGAGCTCGGCTACGTCGCGATGAGCCGCGCCCGGCAGGCCAGCCACGTCCATGTCGTCGCCGACAACCCGGGGCAAGCCGTCGAGGACCTGATCCGGGACTGGACTGTCGAGCGCCGCCAAACCTGGGCGATCGACACCGGACGACCCGACCCGGATCCCCGAGGTCCCCTCGCCGTCGAAGCCGACCCCGCCGCACCGGCCAACTTGCGCGCCACGCTCGGGCGGGGGCGTCTCCGAGCGGACCGCGACGCCCTGCTCCCCACCCTGCGACCCGAGCCGCCCGCCGAACCCCAAGTGGCCCTCCGTCAGCTCAAGGACCTCGACGGCCGCATCCGCCGCCTCAACCGCCGCCTCGAGCCCCAGCCAGCGCAGCGACCTGTCGGCCACGCCTCAGGCGCCGAAGCCCCTCAGCCGGCGACCGAGCGGGGCGTTGCGCCCGGCATCTGATCTGACCGCGTGTGGGTGGCCGACCGAGGGCGGCATCTCCTCCATGCCCGAGCAGCCGGGCCGGCGGCAGCCGTTCGGCGTCCGCTCGCGGAGAGTGCCATGCTCCGTGGTGGGCCGGTACTCCAGCCAGCGACCTGAACCGGCGATCTGCTCTTATCGGTCGTCCGTTTGGCCGAGGATGACGGGGCGCCAGATCAGGATGTTCTGGACGTTCGCTGGCGTTGGAGCACCCTCCTCGCTCGGGCTTCGGGCTGCAAACGATGTCCAAGGCCCGAGCGCTGGCGCGGATAGCCCCCGGCAACCAGGCAGGTCACCGGGCATCCTGTGCGGGACGCCCTCTCGTCGCCACCATTCTGGCCAGGGGCATTTCCGTAGGCTGTTCGGCTTGCGAGACGACAGGGAGCACCCCCTCATCAGTCACTCGAGGCCGGTTCTCGGTGGCTGGACTTGTCTGGCGGATCCTCCCGATGATCTTGCACAAGCCACTGCGACCAGGACGGCGACTGGGACGATGAACGGCCCGATGCTGAGCATCCCGAGAAGTGCGACACCGACGAGCAGCACGGTCACGGTCCATGCAAGCCACCCCGCCCCAGGGCTTTCCTTCTTCCGGCGGCGCCACAAGACGAAGGCCACCACCGCTACGGCGAGGAAAGGCAGACTGACAGGCGCCAGCACCTTGAACCCGTTGACTTGCACCAGGGTTGCTGATGCGTGCGTGACTTGCGTGGGGGTGGTCATCGGGTGTCCGGAGGCGCCGGACGGCGACGATGGAGAGGTTGAAGAAGCCGACATGGAGCTGTAGAAGGGTGCGGTGAGCGCTGCGATCACCAGGCCGACGCTCCACAGCGCTGCCGTCCCGAGCAAGACGCGGGTCGGCCAATCCGCCCGCACGACCGGTCCCCTGGACACGGTCACGTCCTCCCCTCGACTCCGCCAGCGGGGAGGCTGCGGTCAGGTGCGACCCCAACGGGCGGCGATGGCGGACTCTGCCGATAGTGGCGGTCCAGCTCGTTCGCGTAGTGCAGCCCGAGCTCGGATGCGTGCTGCGTTATCCAGCCCGACAGCGCGGTCGGGGCGGTCGGGCGACCGTGGGTGTCGGCGAGACCTGCCGCCATCGCCCGGTACTCGTCTGCGGTGAGCAGCACGTCACGCAGGGCAGTCCCCACCAGCCGTGCGAACATCGGCAGCGCCGATCCCGGGACACAGACGATGCGGGCCCGACTGCCAACGGCGTCTCGGATGTCGCGGACCAGCTCGATGAACGTGGGGCGCTCAGGCCCGACGGCGTCGGTCACGCTGTCATGGCGCTCGGCGCCCCTCGCTACGCAGAGCCGGGCCAGATCATCCACGTGGATGGGGCGCACCCCGTAGCCGCCCCGGCCTCCGACGGCGAACACCGGGAGGTGGCGCAGCAGCCAGGCGATGTTGTTGAGCAGCACGCCATCACCACCAAAGAGGATCGCGGGACGGACGATGGCGTAGGGAACGTCGACTTCGGCCAGGGCGCGTTCCACCAGGGCCTTGCCCCGGAAGTAGGGGAAGGGCGAGTCGATGCCCGGGTGCGTGATGCTGACGTGCACGATGCGCCTGATTCCCGCCCGCCGGGCCGCGTGGAACAGAGCCCGAGAGTTGGCGACAGCCAAGTCGTGGTCGGTGCGGTCACGAGCGAAGCGCACCCAATAGGTGTTGTACAAGGTGGTGGCTCCGGCGAGCGACTCCGCCAGACCGACGGGGTTGTCGAACTCCAGGGGTCGAGCCTCGATCGGCGAGCCCTCGGGCGCTCGTCCGGGGTGCCCGGTGATCGTCCGTACCTGGCGTCCGGAGCCGAGCAATGCTTTGGCGATGGCCTTCCCTGAGTAGCTGAACGCCCCGGTCACCACGTCGAGGCCCGTATCGACGCTCACAGCGTCTTCTCGGTGGCCGACCGGCGTGGTCGCCGCGTTCACGATGCACGCCTCGGCGTCGGGGCTGGGAGAAACCCGCCCACCCCAAGCACCTCTACGACAGCTGCGACCTGCTTGGCGCGATCGAACAAGCTCAGGGCCGCAGCCCGGTCCGCGTCGAGGTGGCTGAGCAGCTCCAGGCCTAGGTAGAGGGCGACAACACCATGGGCGATCTCGTCCGATGGAACCACCGATCCGAGCGCGGAGCCGCCCAAGGCCGAGTCGATGATCTGCTGTGCGAACTGTCGCCAGGGAGCAATGCGGGCGGCGACCTCGGCTCCGAGTCCCGGCGTCGACGACGCACCGGCGATCATCTCGACCAGGACCGTCACGTAGCCGGCGTCGAGGTCCCCACGGAAGATCGCAGCGGCCACCTCGACGAGCTCTGCCGGCGACCCGACGTGCCCGACTGCCGCGCTGTACTGCTCGAGGCGGGATGCGCTGACGGCATCGAGCGCCGCGAGCAACAGGCTGACGACGGATCCAAAGTGGTAGAAGATCAGCGCCTGGTTGCAGCCGGCCCGACCGGCGATGGCCCGGGCGCTCGCACCGGCGAAACCCTCTGCCTTCAGGGTCTCGATAGCCGCCTCCACGAGCACCTGCTTGGTGGCAGCCGATCTCCCCGCCCCCTCGGTCACCAAGCGGCTTGACGCCCCAGGCTTTGCCATACTCCGAATTCTCCTACGCAATCACATTGAGCACTCGCTCAGATCGTAGCAGAGTACCGCCGGTTGCGCCACGCACCACCGCGACCTATGGAAAGGCTCCGGCGTCGCACGCGCGATCGGCCAGGGGCGCGCTACCGGTTTCCGAGCGGGAAGAAGGAGTATGATGAAAGTGTGCAACGTTCCCGTGTCACCGTCACGGTGCGGCCTCAGGTGTTGGCGGCCGCCGAGGAGGAGGTCGCCGCTGGCCGAGCCTCCTCGGTGAGCGCCTGGGTCGACCAGGCGATGGAGGAGAAGGCCCGACGTGAGGAGCTGGCCATGCTGCTTGCCGAGATGCAAGCCGAGAACGGGCCTGCGACCCTCGAGGAGGACGCGTGGGCTCGACGAGTCCTGGGGCTGTAGTCCTCGATGCCGGCGCGCTTGTGGCTTTCGAGCGCAACGACCGACGAGTACGCAGACTGGTCGAGCTGGCAGCTGACCATGGACGGCGGCTCCACGTACCAGCCGGAGCTATCGGCCAGGTCTGGCGCGACGGAGCCCGTCAGGCGCGTCTCGCCCGACTGGTCATCTATGAAGGAGCGCCTTTTGTCAAGGGGTCCGGACGGGTTTTTCGTCCGGTCCGTTGCGCCCCGGAGGGGCGTCGG
>JAJZJY010000570.1 GCA_021809885.1 Actinomycetes bacterium | reverse complement strand
GCTCACCGTCCGCGACGCTCCCGGCCGCGACCCGCTCCGGGTGGTGCTCGGGCAGCTCCCGCCGGGCGCCCGGGCGGCACCCGCGATCGAGCACGACGGCGACCTTGGGGAGCTGCTTGACATCCTCGGAGGGCGTGACGTCCTGCAGCTGCTCGTTGAGGGGGGACCCCATGTCGCGCACTCGTTCCACCACGCCGGCCTCGTCGACCAGTACGTGTTCTACGTGGCCCCGGCCCTCCTCGGCGGAGACGACGGGTTGCCTGTGCTCGCCGGCCCGGGCGCAGCGTCGATGAGCCAGGTGTGGCGCGGCCGCATCGACGAGGTGCGCCGCCTCGGCGACGACATCCGCATCGACGTGTGGGCAACGACGGAGGCGCCGGCACCCCACTAGCTTCCGTTAGCTTTCGTGTCGTGTTCACCGGGATAGTCGAAGAGCTCGGCCGGGTGGTCTCCATTGGCCCCAGCCCTGCCGCCACCCGGCTGGTGATCCAGGCGGCCGTCGTGTCGGAGGGCGCCGTCGTGGGCGATTCCATCGCCGTCAGCGGCGCCTGCCTGACCGTGGTGGACGTCGGACCCGGCTGGTGGGCCGCCGATGCGGTGCCCGAGACGCTGCAGCGGACCACCCTCGGCCGGTTGCTGCCAGGCGACACCGTCAACCTCGAACGACCGGTACGAGCCGACAGCCGGTTGGGCGGCCACCTGGTCCAGGGCCACGTCGACGGCGTCGGCGAGATCGTGGCGCCGGCGCCGGCCCTGCAGGTGCGGGCCCCGAGCTCCATGATGCGCTACCTGGTGGAGAAGGGCTCGGTGACGGTGGACGGCTGCAGCCTCACCGTTGTCGACGTCGGGGGAGACTGGTTCTCCGCTGCCGTCATCCCTCACACCGCGGCTGTCACTACCCTTGGGACGAGGGCGGCCGGTGACGGCGTAAACCTGGAGGCCGATGTGATCGCCAAGTACGTGGAGCGCCTGCTCGGAGCGGGGACGGTCACGCCGTACACCGAGGGTCGATGATGGCCGCCGACACCGTCGAGGAAGCGGTCGAAGCCGTTCGCCGCGGGGAGATCGTGGTCGTAGTCGACGACGAGGACCGCGAGAACGAGGGTGACCTCATCGTCGCAGCGGCCCACGCCACGCCCGAGACCATGGCGTTCATCGTGCGACACACCTCGGGGCTCATCTGCGCGTCGATCACCGCCGAGCGCGCCGACGAGCTCGACCTGCAGCTCATGGTGGCCCGCAACACCGAGAGCCAGCGCACGGCGTTCACCGTCACCGTCGACTACCGCCAGGGGACCACGACGGGCATCTCGGCGGCGGACCGTTCGGCGACGGCCAGGGCGCTTGTCACCCCAGGGGTGAGCGCCAAAGACTTCAACCGCCCCGGCCACCTCCACGTGCTGCGAGCCCGCGAGGGTGGCGTCCTCGTGCGAGCCGGGCACACGGAGGCGGCTGTGGACCTCGCCCGGCTGGCCGGGCTGCCCCCCGCTGGTGTGTTGTGCGAGGTCGTGAGCGCCGACCGCTTGTCGATGGCCCGCCGAGCGGAGCTCGAGGCTTTCGCCGCCGAGCACGGGCTGAAGCTCATCACCATCGCCGACCTCGTGCGGTACCGGCGGCGCACCGAGCGCCTCGTGGACCGGGTCTCGTCGGCCCGCATCCCGACGGACTACGGAGAGTTCGAGTGCATCGCCTACAAGAGCGAGCTCGACAACCTAACGCACATCGCCATCGTGAGGGGGCAGCCTGCAGGCAAGGACGACGTCCTGGTCAGGGTGCACAGCGAATGCCTCACCGGTGACATCTTCGGGTCCCGCCGCTGCGACTGCGGGACCCAGCTGCACGAAGCCATGCGCATGATCGACCGGGAGGGCCTCGGGGTGATCGTCTACCTGCGCGGCCACGAAGGCCGGGGGATCGGCATCGCCCGCAAGCTCGAGGCCTACCGGTTGCAGGACCGCGGCTACGATACCGTCGACGCCAACATCCACCTGGGTCTTCCGGTGGACAGCCGCGAGTACGGGATCGGTGCCCAGATCCTCGTTGATCTCGGGGTCACCACCATGAGGCTCATGACCAACAACCCGGCCAAGCGCGGCGGCCTCGAGGGCTATGGCCTGCAGATCGTCGAACGGGTGCCGATCGTCACAGCGCCCACGGCGGAGAACATCCGGTACCTGCAGACCAAGCGCGACAGGATGGGCCACGACTTCTCGGAGGCCAGTGCCGATCGTGAGTGACGTCACGATCTACGAAGGGCGCCTCGACGGCGCCGGCATGCGCATCGGCGTCGCCGCCAGCCGGTTCAACGAGCTGGTGGTGGGACGCCTGCTCGAAGGCTGCCTCGACGGTCTCCGCCGCCACGGGGTGACGGACACCGGCGTGGCCGTGGCCTGGGCTCCAGGCGCCTTCGAGTTGCCGGTCGTCGCCGCCCGCCTGGCACGCACCGGCCGCTTCGACGCCGTGATCACCCTCGGCACCGTCATCCGCGGAGCCACGACGCACTACGACCTGGTCGCCGGCCAGGTCGCCGCCGGGGTCGCCCGGGTGGCGCTCGACACGGGGGTCCCGGTGGTCTTCGGGGTGCTTACGACCGAGAACATCGAGCAGGCCCTCGAGCGGGCCGGGACCAAGGCGGGCAACAAGGGGTACGAGGCTGCAGCCAGCGCGATCGAGATGGTGGACCTGTTCCGCCACCTCCCCGGCCCGGCCTGAGCCCCGCCTTGCTCCGACTCGTCCTGCCCAAAGGGTCCCTAGAGCTCGCCACTCTCGAGCTGTTCGAGGCCGCCGACCTGGCGGTGTCACGCAGCTCGTCAGTGAACTACCGCGCCAGCATCGCCGATCCTCGCATCGCCGAGGTCCTGATCCTGCGGCCCCAGGAGATCCCCGAGTACATCGCCGAGGGGTTGTTCGACCTCGGCATCACCGGCCGCGACTGGGTGGAGGAGACCGGCAGCGACGTCGTCAGCCTCGGCGAGCTGCACTACTCGAAGGCGACCGACCGACCCATACAGGTCGTGCTCGCCGTGGCCGATGACTCACCCGTCCGCGAGGTCACCGACCTGCGCCCAGGGGTGCGCGTCTCGACGGAGTACCCGCGGCTCACAGCGCGCTTCTTGGAGAGTCACGGCATCCGGGCCGAGGTACGGCTGTCGCACGGTGCGACGGAAGCCAAGGTTCCGGAGATCGCGGACGCCGTCGTCGAGATCACCGAGACGGGAAGGGCGCTGCGCGCCGCCGGACTCCGGGTGGTCGCGACAGTGCTCACGTCGTACACGGAGCTGATCGCCAACCCAGCGTCGCACGCCGACGACGGCAGGCGCCACGCCATGCAGCAACTCCGAACCCTGCTGCAGGGCACTCTCGTCGCCCGTGCCCGCGTCCTGGTGAAGCTCAACGTGTCCGCCGCCGACCTCGACCGGGTGATCGGCGTCCTCCCCGCCATGAAAGCACCAACGGTGTCGCAGCTCTTCGGCGGGGACGCCTTCGCCGTGGAGGCCGTCGTGCCCAAGAAGGACATCAACGTGCTCATCCCCGCCCTGAAGGACCTGGGCGCGGAGGACATCATCGAGCTGCCCATCGCGAAGATCGTGCCGTGAACGTGCACCGCCGCCCCACCGTCGCGACCGGGCAGGTCAGCGAGTTCGATGCCGGAACAGGCCTCGGCACCGTCACCGCCGACGACGGCACCGAAGCGCGGTTCCACTGCACGCAGATCGCCGGCGGCACGAGGGAGATCCCCGTGGGGGCACGCGTGAGCTTCACGGTGCTCGCCGGGCGGGGCGGCCGGTGGGAAGCCGGGAACCTGGCGAGCACGCCGCACGCCGGCTCCGCCGACGGCTAGCGTCCGGTCGGGCGCACCAGAGGGGTCGTGGGGATGAACCGACGGGGAACCAGGGCCGTGAGAGCGCTAGCGGTGATGATCGTGCTGGCCGGAGGAGCAGCAGCGTGCGGCGGCCCGAGCTCCAACGGGGAGGCGGC
>JAJZJY010000569.1 GCA_021809885.1 Actinomycetes bacterium | reverse complement strand
CAAGATCAGTGACGCCGAACTGGCTGCCGTGCCGCTCACCCCGCACGAGTTTCACGGCGACTGGAACTACACCATCAGCGCTCACTCAGTCGTGGCGTGAAACCTTACCACGAAGGCCTGAATCGCCGGGTGCGCCTCATCGTCAACCGCGCTTACGGCTTCCACTCTGCCAACGACACACTCGGGCTCATCATGCTCACCCTCGGGCCCATCGAGCACGTCCTGCCACACGAGCGCCGCCGGGGTGCAGATCCGTGAATCGACCCACATTCATGCCGGGAGGCCCCGACATCGACCGTGGCGGGTCCGGGACGATCAAAGGGGGCCACTCGGCCCCCCACACCCGCTATCCAGTGGTCAAGAAGGCGACCTGAGCTGGTTCTGGCGGTTTAACTGCAAGTTCAGGCGGACGAGCAGTCTCGGAACCGCGCAGGACAAGAGTCGCGGCACCGCTTGACAAAGAGTGGTTTGTGATGCAAACTACGTGGATGCACGTGGTTTCTGGTGCGAGCGCGGCCCTCGAAACTGTTGGTCGACTCCGAGAGCGGACGCGACTGTGCCGGAACGGCCACTGGTTTGCCTCGCTCGTGTTCGGCATCGTCGTCCTGGGGGCGATGCCCTTCTACGTCCAATCGACACCGGCACGAACACCCGACTGTCGCTCGCTTGGTCACCACTTCTTCAGTTGCTCCTATTCCGGCGGCCCCCCGCTGTTTGGTCGGGCCTTTGAGGGTACGTCGTTTTCGGCGCTTAGCAGCTGGTCCACCTTCTACTGGGCGATCGCCATCGTTGTTGGCTTCGGCGCTGTTGTTGTCTACTACCGCCTGCGGGCGAGGAAGCTCGGCGTTGAGGTTCGGCTGTGGCCCGCAGTCGTGGCAATGCTTGTGCTCCTCGGGCTCGTGATGTGGGTGGACCACGGCACGAGCACCGGCCCGAGGGGATTCTCTGTCCTTGTCGTGATCGCCCTCGGCCTTCTTGTGCTCTCGGCCCTCGAGCGGAGCCGCCCGTTCGTCGTCTTCGCCTCAGGTTTCTTCGGCTTGGCCCTCCTTTCCTTTCTCTACACAGTCGTGAACCTCTTCCATCGCATGGACATCGGTAGGCCGTTCATCAATGGTGGTTACGCTCTGCCGAATCTCGTGCTCCCCGGTGCCTATCTCACCCTCGGTGGCCTGCTCTTCTTGGTTTTCCGGGGCAGGCGGCTCCGCCTACCGGTGCACATCGTCTCCACGACACCATGAGGGCGGCCGATGCGGACATCCGCGCCAAGACCAAGAGCGCACCGTCCGACCCCACCACGGACCTCGATGACGTCGTCCACCAACGGGTACGCCTCGGCATCCTGACCGTCGTCCACGAAGCTCGTCGGGTGGACTTCAACTATCTGAAGCGCACCCTCGGGCTCACCGGTGGCAACCTTTCCCAACACCTCCGCGTCCTCGAAGACGCTGGCTTCATAGCCATCGTTAAGGTCATCGAGGGGAGGCATCCCCGGACCTGGGTCTCGATCACCCGAAGCGGCCGACGTGCACTGCGCCAGGAGATCGCGTCGCTGAAGGCCATCGTCGACAGGGTCGAAGGGCTGCTGTTGCTCGTCACTCTCACGCTCGTCTCCCTCGTGCTTCCGGCGACGGCCGTCGGCGCGATCAGTGAGCCGGCAGCACGACGCTGGCAGCACCCCTTGGGCGTCAGCCACCGTCGGCCTACGGTGAGTGACGACGAGCAACCCGCCCAGGTGCTCGTGTCCAGTGCGGAACGAGACGCGACCCTCCAGAAGATTTCCCACGCCGTCGGGGAACAGCGACTGATCTTCGATGAAAGGGCTCGCGCGTTGTCTACGCGAACCCAACATCTTGTGTCGTGAGGCCAATGCGATGACCTGGGTAGACGCTTGTTCTACCTGGTCCCCGCTCCTCCCGCCGCACCACTACATCTTGTGCCCGTGTAGTTGTCTCGCGAGCCCTTTTCGATGAAGCCGAGCGGCGAATCGAGGCCGCGCTACACAGTCGTCACCGCCACGAACTGGCTGCACTCGTGCAGAACCTACCGTCAGACGCGCTATTCCGCCCAGGCTCCCGACGCTGACCGCTCCAGCCCCATCCTACTACCGTATGTTGTGACTACGCAGGAGGGAGGGGGATGATCGACGCACGAGGCTGGTCGATCATCCCCGCTAGCCTGGACTCCCACGTTAGGTCCTCCACCTAACACCACGGCGCCCGGGCTCAGCCGAAGACCAGCTTGAGCCTGCGCCCCTGCCACCAGGGGACGGGAACGTCGGTATCGGCAAATCCGGCGGCAAGCAGGTAGGGGTTGTGGGCTCGCTTGCCGAATCGCACCTCGACGGTGTCGGGGGTGATGGTGACCTGGGCCGAGGCCTCGACGAAGTCCCGGTAGATCTGGCGCGACTCAGCGGTCGCGTACCCGCTGCCGATGCGTGCACCGAGCAGGCGGTACAGGCTCAATCCCATGAGGGTGAGCTGGAGGTCGCAGTTGACCTTCATCGCGACGGTCGAGGACAGCGCGTCCATGTGGAAGAAGTCGACGCCGTCGGAGATGGAGTTCTCGATGAGCATGCGCTTGGCGTAGGTCTCGATGAGCCCGCTCGCGCCTCGGCGGAGCTGGTTGGTGACGAGCTGCGTCGGCTCCTCGTAACCGAGGTCGGTGATCGCGAGCTGGCGGATCGGCCCGTCGTAGTCGCGAAGCTCGATGCGGCGGTCGAGGACCTTGGGCGTGCGATAGGCGCGGCTCAGGTTCTTCAGCTCGACACGCCGCCAGGCCGACGCCGGCTGTGCCTCGAGCTCGGAGAGCAGCTTCGGGCCACGTCGACGAAGGGTGATGAACGAGATCCCCATCTTGTTGAGCCGGTCGAGGTTCGCATATGTCGTGAGCTTCGAGTCGAAGACGAGCTCCTCGGGGAGCTTGCCGGTGCGGGCGCGCCAGAACTCGACGAAGCGCAGGATCTCGTCGTTCTGGTCGGACTTCCTGATCTCGGCGTTGGCGTAGCAGAACACCCGCTGTGAAGCGTCCTGGGCCAAAAAGGGCTCTTGTGACGTTTCCGGGGGTGCCCTGGGCAGGCCAGACGCGGTGCACGCCGTTCCACACCTACGATTCCCGGCTACGAGAAGTCGGATCGAAGGGAGTGAAACGGCGTGCAGAGCGCGAAGCTATGGGAAAAGCTGCTCGGTGTCGAGCGGACGGTCGTCGAGCAGGTGGTCTTCGACGAGGAGGCGGGTGCGGTCGTGGGGTCGGTCCGGCCCCGCAAGGGTGCGACCCGACGCTGCGGGATCTGCTCTCGTCGCTGTCCGTGGGAGGACCGAGGCGAGGGTCGACGGCGCTGGCGGACCCTCGATCTGGGCTGCATCCCTGCGTACCTGGAGGCTGATGCGCCGAGGGTGCGCTGTCTCGAGCACGGGATCGTGGTGGTGAGCTTCCCCTGGGCGAGGCACCGGGCCCGACACACCTTGATGTTCGAGGACCAGGTTGCCTGGCTCGCCGCGCACTGCAGCCGCTCAGCAGTCGAGGAGCTGATGCGCATCGCGTGGCGCACCGTCGGGGCGATCGTGACTCGGGTGGTGGCCGACGCGCATAGCCGAAAGGACCCGCTCGACGGCCTTCGGCGGATCGGCATCGACGAGATCTCGTACAAGAAGGGCTTCAAGTACCTGACCGTGATCGTCGACCATGACTCGGGCCGGCTGATCTGGGCTGCACCCGGGCGCGACAAGAAGACCTTGAACAAGTTCTTCGACGTGCTCGGCAAGTCACGCTCGGCAATGCTGAAAGAAGTCTCCGCCGATGGGGCAGATTGGATCGCCGAAGTCGTTCATTCACGCTGCTTGAACGCCAAGATGAACATGGATGCCTTCCATACGGTGCAGTGGGCGACCGACGCTCTCGACGAGGTCCGCCGTGAGGTGTGGAACCAGGCCCGGCGCGAGGGCGGTGACCGGGCGTTGGCTGCCCAACTGAAGGGCTGCCG
>JAJZJY010000568.1 GCA_021809885.1 Actinomycetes bacterium | reverse complement strand
CGTAGCCGGACGCGAAGAACGACCGGTTGAGGACGAGGACGGCGGCCACCACGGCGACGATGACGCCAGCAGCCACGATCCCGATGCGCCGGGGATTGCGGTCGGTGAAGGCCTTCACGAACCGCTCCCTGTGCCGGCGACCATCTGGAGCATGGACAGCGGTGACGTCCCCGGCGTTCCCAGTCCCCCGGGAAGTGCCGCCCCGCCGGGCGCGGACCCGGCCGGTGGGTTGGACGGGTTGATGTAGGTACAGCTCGTCTCGCCGGCCATGCACGTGTAGACGGTCTGGATCTGGAACCACTGGCCGAACGCCGAGATCTCCGCGTAGGGAGCGAGACCCGACCCCAGGGTCGACAGCCCCTGGGACAGGGCGGCTTCGTGTGCCTGGACCACCGAGGTCACCGACTGGAGGTCGGCGATGGAGGACTGCAGCGTTCCCTGGTTCGACCGGACGAGCCCGGCGAATTCGCCGGTCACCGAGGCGAGGTTGGTGACGACGGAGTCGAGGAGGGCGTTGTGGCTGGCCAGGGTCTGTGCCACCGACTGCAGGTTGGAGAGCAGGGTGCCGATGTCACCGCTTCGGTGCGCGAGTGCGGTCAGCACCTGGTCGAGATCACCGATGACCTGGCCGACCTGGCTGTCGAGTGAGCCGACGGTCTGCGACACGGTGGCGGCGTCGGCGATCAGGCTGTTGACCTTGGCTTCGTTGCCGTCGAGGGCGGCGACCACGCTGCGCAGGAAGGTGTTGGCCTGCTGCGGGTTCACGGCCGAGAGGAACGGGCCCAGCGCGTTGAGGAGGGCACCGACGCTGGCGCTCGCCACGTCGTTGGCGAGGGGGATGACCCCGCCGGGGCGGAGGGCGGTGCCTGTGGCGCCCGGGTAGAGGTAGAGGTACTGCTGGCCCAGCACGTTGTGCCACCGGAGCCCCGCCTTCGTGCTGGTGCGGAGGTGCACGCCGCTGTTGACGGCGAAGGTGACGAGGGCGTGTCCCCGCTGGACGCCGATGGCGGTGACCTGCCCGACGGTGACCCCGGCGATCTTGACCGAGTCCGACGACTGGAGGCCGGTGGCGTCCGAGAGCTGGGCCTCGTAGGTGACGCGGTGACTGAAGAGGCTGAGGTTGCCGATCCGCTGGGCCAGTGCGACCAGCAGGACGAGGCACACCACCACGAAGGCACCGAACTGCAGGGCGGTTCCCAGGTGCCGCGAGCGTCCCTGCCGGGCCCGGCCCTTCATCCGGCCCCCAGGAGCATCGAGAGGTAGCCCGCCAACGTGTGGGGCGCGGGGGCCTGCGGCGCACCGAGCGCCTGGTAGAGCTGACCGGCCACGGCCGCTCCCTGAGCGGACAGCGCGCCCGTCCCGGTGGGGAGCGTCGTGGCTGCGGGCGCCGGCGTCGATGGCGGCGTCGTCGTGGTGGCCGTGCCGCGCTGCAGCGAATTGAACGTCGACACCTGTGCCGAGCAGTCGAACGCGCTCCCCGACGCGCCGAGTGCCTGTTGGAGGGGAGCGAGGTACGAGAGCGACGGAGCCGCCGGGGCGATCAGGTTGCACACGAGGTTGTTCACGTCGCTGAACTCGATGAAGGTGCGGAAGTAGGCGAACTTCGAGCCGTCGGGCAACGTCTGCGAACCCGATGCGGCCAGAGCGATCTTCGTCACGTACTGGTAGAGCCCGCGCACCAGGGCTTCGATGTCGCTCTGGTGGGCGACAAGCACCCGGGTCACGTTGTCGCCGCTCTGCCGCAGGGCACCGATGTCCGGCCGGTAGGCGGCCAGGAACTGGGCGACGTCGTGCGCCAGGGGGGTGAGGGTGTCGAGGAGGTGCTGGTATGCGGCCTCGGCGGCGTTGATCGCGGGGAGGGCCGCGTTGGCCTGGCCCGCCACGGCGTTGATGCCGGCACCGTCCGGTGCGACCGCCGCGGAGAAGGCGGTCAGCGAGTCGAGCGCGTGGAGCTGGGCGCCGATCGTGGTGGCCAGCAGGCCGGCCAGGCGGCTCCCGGCCGAGAGGCCGGAGGCGATCCGGGGGCCTTCGCCTGACGTCGCCTGGTCGAGCTCGGACAGGGACGCGGACAGGTCGGCGGCATCGACCTTCGACAGCAGCGGATCGGCGACGGCGAAGAGGTCGGCGATCTGGTTGGAGATGGCCGTGCGGGCCACCGTCGCCCCGGCGGCCACCCACGGACCGGCATCGCCATGGGGGGAGGTGAGGGCGATCTCTTCCGCGCCGAACAGGTTCTGCGGACGGATGGTGGCGGTGGCGGCTCGGGGGAGCCGGAACCGGTGCTGGAGCACGAGCGTGATCCGGGCGCGCTGGCCGGCGAGGGCGATCGAACCGACCCGGCCGACCTGGACGCCGTCGAAGGTGACCTCCGAGCCCGGATGGAGCCCCTGACCGGCGGCGGGGAACGTCCCCACCACCTGGTAGGAACCGGCGAACGCGCCATCGGATGCCGCGACCGCCACCGTGACGCCGGCGACGGCGCCGGCGATGACGGCCAGCACCACGACGGCCCGTATGGCCACCCGCACGGCGCTCATCCCACCAACCTCGCCGTGGAACCCACGCCGCCGAAGAGCACGATCGAGAGGATGAAGTTGACGACGACCACGACGATGATCGAGACGCGGATGGCCCGGCCCGCCGAGACGCCCACGCCGGCCGGCCCGCCCGAGGCGCGGTACCCGTACGCGCAGTGGATGAAGGTGACGGCGATGGCGAAGACCATCGCCTTCAGGAACGAGTAGAGGACGTCGATGGGTGGCAGGAAGAGCCGGAAGTAGTGGTTGTAGGTGCCGGCGGACAGGTGGAAGAACTGGGTCACGATCAGCTCGGTGGCGATGAAGCTGGCGAAGAGCGCAGCCAGGTAGAGCGGGATCATGGTGATGAGCGCCGCCCACACCCGGGTGCCGACCAGATAGGCGACGCTGTCCACTCCCAGCACCTCGAGCGCGTCGATCTCCTCGGAGATCCGCATGGCCCCGAGCTGGGCGGTGAACCCGGCGCCGACCTGGGCGGCCAGGGCCACGCCGGCGACGAGCGGGGTGATCTCGCGCGTGTTCGCCAGCGAAGAGACCACACCGGTGAACGCCTGGGCGCCGATCTGGTGCAGGCCGGTGAACCCCTCCAGGCCGACCTCGGTCCCCGTGAAGAAGGCGATGCTCGTCACCACGAAGAACATGCCGCCCCCGATGACGAGCGCCCCGGTGCCGATGGTGATGTCGGAGACGATCAGCGCGATCTCGCGCCGGTACCGGAGAGCAGCCGGTAGCGATCGCACGACCCGGGCGGCGAACGCCACCTGTTCGTACGCACTGTCCACGAGGGTGGCCGCGGCGCCCGGCATGTCAGATCCCCTTCTGGGGGACGAAGTTGAAGTACACGATGGTGAGGACGAAGTTGACGAAGAAGGCCAGGACGAAGGTGATCACCACCGCCTGGTTGACGGCGTCCCCTACGCCCTTCGGGCCGCCCTTCGCCGACATGCCCTTGTAGCAGGCGACCATGGCGGCGAGGAAGCCGAACACAGCCGCCTTCGCCAACGCCATCCACAGGTCAGCGAGCTGGCTGAGCTCGCTGAACGTCGCGAAGAAGCTGCTCGAGGTGATGTGGATGTTGTGCGTCCCGAAGTAGAGCCCGCCGGCGATCCCGGCCACCGACACGACGCTGTCGAGCAGGACCGCCACCAGGGTCGCTGCCAGCAGCCTGGGCAGGACCAGTCGCTGCAGGGGGTTGACGCCCATGACCTCCATGGCCGCGATCTCGTCCCGGATGCGCCGTGAGCCCAGGTCGGCGCACATGGCCGATCCGCCGGCACCCGCGATCAGCAGGGCGGTGGCGACCGGTGCCTGCTCCCGCACCACGGCCAGCACCATCGCCGCGCCGAGCTGTGACTGAGCTCCGATCTGCTGCAGCAACGAGCCGACTTCGAGCGCGATCACCATGCCGAAGGGGATCGACACCAGGATGAGCGTGAGCGTCGT
>JAJZJY010000567.1 GCA_021809885.1 Actinomycetes bacterium | reverse complement strand
GTCAAGGTGACTCTCGGCCCCAAGGGTCGCAACGTCGTGATCGACAAGAAGTTCGGCGCGCCGACGATCACCAACGACGGTGTGACGATCGCCCGTGAGGTCGAGCTGGAGGACCCCTTCGAGAACATGGGGGCCCAGCTCGTCAAGGAGGTCGCCACCAAGACCAACGACATCGCCGGCGACGGGACCACCACCGCCACCGTCCTCGCCCAGGCGCTCGTCCGCGAGGGCCTGCGCAACGTGGCGGCCGGCGCCAGCCCCACCGCCCTCAAGCGGGGGATGGAACGGGCCGTGGCCGCCGCCGTCGACTCCGTCAAGGCGCAGGCCAAGGACGTGGACGACAAGAGCGAGATCGCCCAGGTGGCGTCCATCTCGGCCGCCGACGCCTCGATCGGCGAGGTCATCGCCGACGCCATCGACAAGGTCGGCAAGGACGGCGTGGTCACCGTCGAGGAGTCCAACACCTTCGGCCTGGAGCTCGACTTCACCGAGGGCATGCAGTTCGACAAGGGCTACCTGTCGCCGTACTTCGTGACCGACCCCGAGCGGCAGGAAGCAACCCTCGACGAGCCCTACATCCTCATCGTCAACTCCAAGATCAGCGCAGTCCACGACCTGGTGCCGGTCCTGGAGAAGGTGATGCAGGGCGGCAAGCCGCTGCTGGTCATCTCCGAGGACGTCGAGGGCGAGGCCCTCGCCACCCTGGTCGTCAACAAGATCCGCGGGACGTTCACGTCGGTCGCGGTGAAGGCGCCCGGTTTCGGCGAGCGGCGCAAGGCGATGCTCAACGACATCGCCACCCTCACCGGTGGCCAGGTCATCTCCGAGGAGGTCGGCCTCAAGCTGGAGAACGCCACCCTCGACCTGCTCGGCCGTGCCCGCAAGGTGGTCATCGACAAGGACAACACCACCATCGTCGAGGGCGCCGGCTCCGAATCCGATGTCAAGGGTCGCATCGCCCAGATCAAGCGGGAGATCGAGGACTCCGACTCGGACTGGGACAAGGAGAAGCTCCAGGAGCGCCTGGCCAAGCTCTCCGGCGGCGTCGCCATCATCCGTGTCGGTGCGGCCACCGAGGTCGAGCTCAAGGAGAAGAAGCACCGCATCGAGGACGCCCTCTCGGCGACCCGGGCGGCCATCGAGGAGGGCATCGTCCCCGGTGGCGGCATCGCCCTGCTCCGGGCCCGGGCTGCGATCGACAATGTCGTGTCGTCGCTGGCCGGCGACGAGGCCACCGGCGCCGCGATCGTCCGCAAGGCGGTCGAGGAGCCCCTCAAGTGGATCGCCTTCAACGCCGGCCTCGAGGGCAGCGTCATCATCGAGCACGCCGAGCGCGAGTCCGGCAACGTGGGGCTCAACGCAGCCACGGGCCAGTTCGAGGACCTCGTGAAGGCGGGAGTGATCGATCCGGCGAAGGTAACGCGTTCGGCATTGCAGAATGCTGCGTCGATCGCCGCGTTGCTGCTGACCACCGAGGTGCTCGTCGCCGACAAGCCCGAGAAGCCCGCGCCGGCGCCCGCCGGCGGCGGTGGCGGCATGGGTGGCATGGGTGGCATGGGCGGGATGGGCTTCTGATCTGATCCATGACCCGTGCCCTGAGCACACTGTGGAGCGACCCGGGCATCCTGCCCGGGTCGCTCTCGGTTTCGAGGCTCGCCGGCCGGCGTCCGTCGACGCCGGCGCCCCTCGGTACGCTGGCGGACATGGACCGTCCAGCCCCCGATCCCCGCAAGCTGCTCGACGAGTGGATGGAGTGGGAGCGCGGCGAGACCTCGCCCGGGCGGGTCATGGGCCAGCTCAAGACCGGCGGTCTGCGGGACCTGCTCGAGGCAATGGTGGCCGACCTGCCGGTGGCTGCCGTCGCCACGCCGTCCCTTGCCGCGCGCGACGGCGGGGACGACGAACCGGACACCAGGGCGTGGACGCCAGTCGTCTGACATCCGGGCACGGGAGGGGCCGCTCGGTGCCCGGCACCGGTGGCATGGTTGCCCCGCGGGGCGGCCCGCAACTCATCCCGCGCCCCCCCGCCGCCCGGCCGGGGCCGGGGGCGTGGTGGGGTCGGGCTGGAGTACGCCCGCCTGAAGTGATCACCGTCGCCCAGGTACGTGAGGCGTTCGCGTGCCAGGTCGACCCGATCGACGACGTGGGAGGTACCCCGGAGCGGGTGTCGACTCGGGAGCTCAGCAACCAGGTGGAGCTGCCCGGCCGCGACCCGAGACCGGCGGCGGTGCTGTGTGCCCTCTTCGACGACGGCGGGCAGGCGGCCGTCGTCCTGACCCGGCGGTCGGCGCGGCTGCGATCCCACACCGGCGAGGTGTCGTTCCCCGGGGGGCGGCTCGACCCCGGAGAGACCCCGGCGGCGGCGGCGCTCCGTGAGGCACGCGAGGAGGTCGGGCTCGATCCTGCTGACATCGAGATCATCGGGACGCTGAACCCGCTGGCGACGGTGACGAGCCGTTCCGCGATACGACCCTTTGTCGGAGTGCTCGGTAGGCGGCCCGAGCTTCGACCGAACGCCGCTGAAGTCGACCGTGCCTTCACTGTCAGGCTCGCCGAGTTGGTGTTACCCGGCACCTACCACGACGAGCTGTGGCCACCGCTCGATACGCCCATCCACTTCTTCGACATTCCGGGCGAGACCATCTGGGGGGCTACCGCCCGGATGTTGCGCGAGCTGCTCGACCGGGTGGTACCTCCCCCGGGTACCACGACGCGCCCTGGCAGCGGTACCGGGGCCGGGCTGGGTACCGTAGAGCAGTCATGACCTGCCCTCGTTGCGGCACTATCGCGCCGGATGGCGCCGAGCGGTGCGGGCGCTGTCGCGCGGATCTGGCCGTTTCCGCGGATCGCCCCGACTTCCCGATCCCTGTCGTCCGGGCCCCGACCCGGAGAGGGGAGGCTGCCCAACGTGCGGCTGGCGTCATCCCCCAGCGGTTGGCGAAGCCGGCGCCGCCCCGGGTTCCGCTGCCTTCCGCCCCGCCGCACGCGGCGGGCGGGGAGCCGGTGGGTGAGGGAGCCCCCCCGCCGCCTGCGCACTGGCCGGCTCCCGTTCCACCGCCATCACCTTCGCCGTCCTGGTTGCCTCCCGCCCTGGCCGCCCCGGCCGCCCCGGCCGCGCCGCGGCCTTCCAGCCGCTGGGACCCGCCGGATCCTAGCCACTGGCGACCCGGTTCCCCGCCGGCCAACGGACCCCGACCGGCCGATCCCACCGTCGCTGGGATGCCGGCGGCGCCGGCGAACGCACCCACGACGTCCCAGCCGGCAGCCGTCCACCCCGCCGTAGCCGGCGACGCGAATGAGATGCCAGCGCCGGTCACCTCGGTGGAGCCTCCCCCTTTCCGCTTTGCCGTCCCGCCTCCCCCGCCCGTGACGGCAGCCGCCCCTGCTGATCCGACGACCGTCCTCGACCGCACGGCGGCCTTCCCCCTTCCCACCGGCTCCCAGGGCGGCTGGGCGTCGAGAGAGGACGAGCATCCCGCCCCACGGGGTTCGGACAATCGCCGCCGGGGGGAGGACGACAACCCTCGGCCAGCGCTCGACGCACCGTGGCCACCGCCACCAGGGCCGTGGAGCGGCCGGCGGGCCGGCGGGTCCTGAGAGCCGGGGGCGGGCGGCCAGACGGCCACTTGCCGGTGCCACCCGGCGCCGGTACCTGACGCCGCCGGCGCCGCTACCCGCCGGCCCGGCCCAGCGCCGGCGCCAGGTCCCCTCGCCCCTCGATGGCCACGTCGGCGAGGCCCAGCCACGCTCGCATCCGGTCGAGCTCATCCACGACGCCGGCGGCCACGGCCGATGCGTCGGTGCCGGGCTCGGCGTGGGCGGCGACGACACGGAGGACGCGCCGGGCGCGGTCGGCCTTCAGGTCCAGCCGCCCGACCAGTTCGTCGCCGGCGAGCACCGGGAGCACGTAGTAACCGTGCACCCGCTCGGGTGCCGGGACGTATATCTCGATGCGGTACCGGAAGCCGAAGAGCCGTTGTGTCCGCTG
>JAJZJY010000566.1 GCA_021809885.1 Actinomycetes bacterium | reverse complement strand
CGGCAACACGAGCGGAGCTCCCCGCAGTCGTGCTCCCGCCGGCGCCGGCGGGCTGGAGCCGCACGGCTGCGGGCACTGTCGACCTGGCCATTCCCCCGAGCAGCATCTTCGAGACGACCGGGGTCGGGAGGCGAAGCTACATGGAGGTCTGCCTCACCCGCATCTGCTACTCCACCGCCACGCCGAGCGCGGCCTATCCCGTCGTCGTCGTCCCGGTGAGCGGGCGCTCGAGAGGGACCCCTCGGGTCATCGACGGGCTACGGGTGCTGGTCTCGGGCAGCGCCCGGCGGAGGGCCTTCGAGGTGCCCGCCCTCGGCGTGCGCCTGGAGACCTTCGGCACGCTCGGACAACGCATAGCAGCCACCATGGTCCCCTCCCCGGCGCTCGTCGTCGCCTCCGCCACCTCCGCTCCCGCCGTGGCCGCCGTGGCCGCCGTGGCCGCCGTGGCCGCCGGGTGGCGGAGCGTCCGTTACCATGGCGTCAGCGTGTCGGTCCCGCCGAGCTGGCCGGTCGTGCACCTCCGACGCCTCCCCGTCCAGCCGCCCGCGCCCGGGCAGCCTCACAGCACGGCCTGCGAGCTGTTCGTGCACGCGCAACTCGACGTCGGCAACCCACCCGGCCGCTGCGGCCCCGGCCAGGCGTCGTCCTCGCCGCCACCCCCCGCGCTGTGGCTCGGTCAGAGCGAGGTGAACAGCTCCGGTCTCACCGAAACCCGACTTCCATGGATCGTCGGCGCCCACGTCGAGCTCGGGTGGGCCCGCTACGGCCCGTCCTACCTCGCCAACCTGACCATCCGCACCGCGAGCGGCGTAATCCACGGCACGATCGGGTTCGGTCCCGACCCGGCCCTCATCGAAACCATCCTCGCCTCCATCCGGGTCGGTCCCTGACAACAGACGTCAGGTGGCTCAGCCCGCGCCGACGACCGACGCGTCCACACCGGCGTCACCGTGAGGATCGAGAACCTCGCCAACTGCCACCGCGATGGCGCCGCTGGCTCAGGTCGTGCGCATCTGGTGCCGAGAGTAGAAGCGGTGCAGGCAGATCGAGAGCTCAGGCATTGCGACGCTGGCGGCCAGCGCGCAGATGGACGGGCGGCGGCCTTGGCTGCCTATGGGATCTTGGACACCGACCCGGAGGGCGGCTTCGAGGATCTGGTCCATCTCGCCGCTCTGATCTGCAAGGTGCCGATCTCGACGGTCACCTTCATCGACTCGGACCGCCAGTGGTTCAAAGCCGAGCTCGGCCTCGGAGTCCGCGAGACCGAGCTCGAGGTGTCGTTCTGCGCACACGCCGCCGACGGCACCGACGACGCGGTGTTCGTGGTTCCAGACGCCCGCATCGACGAGCGGTTCCGGACCAACCGGCTCGTCACCGGGGCGCCAAACGTGCGCTTCTATGCCGGCGCGCCGATCCGCGATCCCGCCGGTGTGGCATTGGGGGCGATGTGCGTGATCGACCGCCGACCCCGCCACCTGGACGGCAGCCAGATAGAGGCCCTGCAGGCGCTGTCGCGCCAAGCGACGGCGCTCCTGGAAGCCCGTAAGGCCGCCAGGGAGGTGGCTGTGGCCGCCCAGGCACGCGAGGCGGCTCTCGCAGAGGCGATGGCCGCCGGGGAGCGGCTCCGGGCCGTGTTCGCCGGCTCGCCACTGGGGATAGTGCTCACCGATGTCGACGGGACGATAGAGGCGGTCAACGAGAGCTTCGCCGACATGGTCGGGATCCCCGCAGACCAACTGGTCGGGGTGGGCACGGCGACATTGCGGGTACCTGGCGACGCGGCGGCCGAGGCGGACTTTCGCGTCGAAGCCCTGGCAGGCGAGCGCGACACCGCCGTGTGCGAGGAGCACTACCGCCACGCCGACGGCCACTCGGTACCCGCCACGTCGATCATGACGGTCATCCGTGACGAGGGGGGCACCCCGAGCGCCTTCCTGTCCCAGGTGCAGTCCATCGAAGAACGCCGGCGAGCCGAAGAGGCACTGCTGGAGACCCAGTCCGCTCACGACGGGATCGTCACCGTCGATCACGCGGGGCTGGTGGTGGCCTGGAACGCCGGGGCCGAGCGACTCTTCGGCCGGCCCGCGTCAGCCATGCGTCACCGGCCGCTCAGCATGGTGATCCCAGCGGACTCGCCAGCCGACCACCCTGCTGTGCTTCCCGGTGCCGCCGATTCGTGCTCGCAGCTTCGGCTCCTCGGCGTGCGCGCCGACGGCACCGAGTTCCCGATCGAGATGTCTGTGTCGAGCTGGACTCGAGCGGAGCGGCTCTACCACACCGCCATCATCCGGGACGTCAGCGAACGCGAAGCTCTCCACGCCCAGCTCCTCGCCGAAGCGACAACCGATCCCCTCACCCGGGTGGGCAACCGTGCCGCGCTCACCGCCCAGGTCAAAGCACTCCTGGATGACCGGACCGCCGGTCCGGTCAGCGTGGTCGCCATGGACATCGACGCCTTCACGCAGATCAACGCCACCCTCGGTGCCACGGCCGGCGACCGGGTGCTCGTTGCCGTCGCCCGAGCCCTCGCCGCCGTGCTGCGCCCCGGCGAAGGCCTCGCCCGCATCGGAAGCGACGAGTTCGCCGTCGCTCTTTCCCGAACGACCCGCAACCAGGCGACAGCCGTCGCCGGCCGGCTACGCGATGCCCTGCGCCAGGTACAGGTCCGAGGAGTGCCGCTTCAGCTCGACATCTGCGCCGGGATCGCCACCTCCCAGCCCACCCAGCACGCTGCGACCACCCGCTCCGCCAACGGCCTGCTACGCAACGCCACCTTGGCTCTGGACACCGCCAAGTCAACCGGTGCCGGCTCGGTCCACGTCTACCAACGCGCCCTCGCCCGCGGCGCCCGGCGGCGGCTCGCCATACACGGCGCGCTCCAAGAAGCCGTCGAGCGCGGCGAGCTCACCGTGGCCTACCAACCCCAGGTCGACCTGAACACCGGCCGAGTGCGTGCCGTCGAAGCTCTCGCACGATGGGCCCATCCCAAGCTCGGCCGGGTCGGACCCGACGAGTTCATCCCCATCTCGGAGACCTCCGGCCTCATCGGGCCCCTCGGCGCGGCCATCCTCACCGCAGCTTGCACCCAAGCCGCCGAATGGCGGCGCCACCCGGGCGGCCGGATCGGGCTCAGCGTCAACGTATCGGTCCGCCAACTTGCCGACGACACCCTCCTCGACCTCGTCGACCGGGCCCTTGGTGAGAGCGGCCTGACAGCCAATGACCTCACCCTCGAGATCACCGAATCGACGCTCCTGGCCAGCTCCTCACAGGTCTCCCGCCGCCTCGGTGCCCTCAAGCGCCTCGGGGTGCGACTCGCTGTCGACGACTTCGGCACCGGCTACTCCAGCCTCGCATCGCTCACGAACTTCCCCCCCGACGAGCTCAAGATCGACCGATCCTTCGTGGCCCCCCTCCCCGACGACATCGCCGCCCAGCGGATCATCACCACCGTCATCGCCCTCGCCGACGGCCTTCAACTGTCCACCGTCGCCGAAGGCGTCGAGACTGCCGACCAGCACCAACTGCTCCGCCGGCTCGGCTGCCACCTCGGCCAAGGCTTCCTCTTCGCCAAACCCCTCCCAGCGCAGGACATACCCGCCTTGCTCACCAGCCCCTTGCGGTTACTGCACGGCGAGGCCGGATAGCCCGAGCCGGCCACCACGGCGAGTCGTGCGCTCCAAGGTCACTGCCCGGCGCAGGGCGCCGGCCGCGGTTGCGGTCCCGGGCTCAACCCCTGTCCGTGGAGCCGCAGGTGAGCGCCCAACTGCCATAGGTGCTCGGTTATCGCGCGTTCATAGATCTTCCTGGACCGCACCTCGCTCCGTTCGTATCGTTACTCCCGTCGGCTGGGACCGGCGGCCGGCCCCAGCGCACGTCGTGCTGGGACGAACCACAGGGGATGTGACGCAATGACGACAGACCAGCCTTCCTGGAAGACGCGCTTGGACGAGCTGCAGATCGGATCTCTGACCGATGTGTTCGGCGTGAGAATGCCGAT
>JAJZJY010000565.1 GCA_021809885.1 Actinomycetes bacterium | reverse complement strand
TGAGTCGCGCAGCGTCGAGAGCTGATGGACATCGGCCTATGAGCGTGGTAACTTGTCCCAATCCCACCAACCGAACAGCTCGACCGCGGCCAGCACCGTCGCCCGTGCGAGGTAGTTGCTCTGGGTCAACTCGGTACCACCTGGCTCCGCGGCGCGTTCCAGCAACCAGCGCATCGGCGCCACCGCAGCGCACGGGTCGGACGGCGGTTCGATCGAGTGCAGAAGGCGGTTCGCAACCGCCGATCGCCACTCTTGGTGTGTCGGGTGGCGGGCAGAGTCGATCCAGGTCCCGATCCTCTCGGTGGTGACGAGCCCGGCGAGGGTTTGCCCAGGTGGAAGGTCGAGCGGCCGGCTGAGCACGGCTTCGGTGATCGACGTGGCCTTGGCGTGCCAGCGTGGAGCACCGGGCACCAGGTTTCCAGCAGCGATCGCATCCCCGAGCGCCCTTTCGACGATGTCGAGGGCGCGTACTTCGTCCACGCCCATGATCGACCCCCAGGCGAGGAGTGTCGTGTCTGGCGGCTCTACTCCAGACTTCGCGTGTGCGGAGCGGAAGGCGGCGGCTCCTTTTTCGCGACCTTGACGCCACACGGCGAGCACTTTCTCCGTCGCGCTGGATCGGGCCAGGTCCGCCAGGTGCTTCAGCCCAAGCTCGCCGAGCAGTAGCGCCGTGGCCTCGACCAGTCCATGCCATTCGTCCTGTGGGTAGTCGCGCGGCAGGTGCCACCAGAGGAATTGTTGGAGCGCGGCTTGGTGGATCATGTCCACGCCTTCGCCAGCGGTCAAGCCACCGGCGACCGATTGCACCGCCATGTTGAGGTCGGGACGACGAGTCTCGATCCGGCGCACGGCGCGGTCGACCTCTTCGCCGCTCACGAGCGTCCGCCTTGACCCCGGACGACGCGAAGTTTCGGCTGCTGTACGTGGTTCTCATCCCCGATGTCCACGCCGGTGAGCGCCAGGCAGCGTCGGCGCAAGTGCTCTTGATGGAAGCCTGGGCGATCCGCTGCCCGGAACACCTCGAGCGCCAGCTCCCGGCGTCCCGACCGGAGCGCGGATTCGGCCATGGCCTCGATGGGCATCCAGTGTTCGCTGCCGAGCCGGGTCGCGGCGTCCACGTACTGGCCGAAGCGCCGTCCGGCAACGGCGAGCCATGCGAGCTGTTGGAGTGCCTCCTCGGCTTGGTAGTCGAGGTAGTTCGTTCGGCACTCGGTGGCCAGGTTCAAGAGGTAGCTCGCGATCAGCTCGGCCTGGCCGGTTGGCACCCGTCGCCAGTGGAGGGTTTCCTCCTGGTGGTCCAACGCGTAGGGCTCGAAGACGACGAGGTCACACACGTCGGCCCAGTAGTCCTCGGCACTGATTCCCGCTGCCTGCCAGTCGATCCCCAGGTACGTGCGCCATGCGCCGACACGCAGCTGCCCGACATTGCCGTGGGAATCGTCGGTGCGGTCGGCCAGCTCCAGTCCCGCGGTGTGGAAGCCCCGGTACAGCGCCAGCCGCTGCGCCGCGCTCAGTGATGGCCGGTCGAGGCTGCGCAACCGCTCTTCGACCCGGTCGACGGCAGCGAAGCTCTTGTACTTGGAGATGTGGTCCTTCACCTGGACGTGACGGCGGAAGGACTTGTAGTACAGACCTGGGTCGACCGGGAAGGCGCTCCAGTGGCCGTACCGGGAGCGCCGCACGAGACGCACTCGCGGCGTCTCGACCATGGCGGGGGTCAAGGCCCGACCCTCCAGCCAGGAGTCGTTCACCTTCTTCCTCGCCTTGGCCAGCATCCGCTTGTCGGTCAGCACCTCGGGCGTGGCGATATCGGCGGGTGAGAGGCCGGCGTCCCCGATCCTGGACCGCAGGTCGCTCAGATGGCTGAGCTTCGCCTCCACACCCTCCCGGCCGCCGAGGGGACTTCGTAGCCCGCCCACGAGATGTGCTTCGAGCTCGTCCATGCCGCCGGCGTGGTCAGAGACGACGACGGCAGAGAACCACAGGTCCCAGTAGCTCCAGGATCGTCCCGCCAATTCCGACCATGGTTCCGGACCGAACACGGGCGGCTTCCGAGGCGAGCCAGTGGTCACGGCTCTTCGCCAGTGCGCTCGGCCCGGAAGCCCGAATCGTCGCCGAGGTGAAAGAAGAGGTGACCTCGAAGCGCGCCGTCCTCCTCGATCACCGCCCACCCCCGACCGGTGGTGTGGTCACCCTCGTCGAAGCCCTCCCAAGAGAACTCCACGCCGGGGCACCCGCTACGGGGTGCGTCGCGCCAGTCGATCCCAGCTTGGACCGCAATGAACCCGAGACTGCCCATGTGGTCCGGTTCGAACTCGATGAACCCTGGAGCGACGACGTCGACGTCCTCTTGGGCCCAGAGGCCCATCTCTATAATCCGCCACCTTCCCACAAGGGCTGTCATCGTTCGTCGGGACGTGCCGGGCACGCTTCCTCCTCCTTTCCCGCAGGTCAGCGATCGTCCGTTGGCAATGACCACACGCCGCTCGCCGGATCCCATGCGAGACCGACGGCCGTCTCGGTGACGACCGGATCCGCGAACGTGACGACCGCAGAGACCACCTCGGCGAACTTGTCGGGGAGACGGTCCTCCATTTGTTGTTTCCTTCTCCATGCCGCCCATCGCGTCTGTCCGATCTCCGCATAGCCGTCGAGAACCCGAGTGAGAGGAACGAGCTCGACCTGTCGGTGGCGCGCGACCTGGCGGACCGACTCGGTGAGCTCCGCACCCGCCAGTGAATGACGACGGCTCAGAAGATAGACATCGGCGAAGTCCCTCCAGCGGGTGTTGACGGTCCCGCGGGCCACCGCGGTCACGATCTTCTCGGCGTGCACCATCACGAGTGGATACCCCCGCACGACGACCTCACCGCCGAGCAGGCGTGGAAGGTGCAGCTCCTGGGGTGCGGGCGTGATCGGGTCACCCATGTTGACGTCGACATGGAAGTGGGGACGGGCCGTCGCCAGCTCGGCCTTCATCGTGACCCGAACGCCGCTGTAGGCGTCCTCGTCACGGATCACCGCTGCGGTCGCTCCGTCCACGTCGAACGCGACGCCGTCGTCGAGGCGAAGGTTCGCGACCTCGCAGATGACCGTCCGGACGTTGTCCGCATCGTTGTCGAGGGCCTGGGCCTGGAGATCGACGTCGCGGGTCGGCCTGCGTTCCCCGAAGGCGGCCAGGAGCACGCCGCCTTTCAAGACGAGCTGGTCGGCGAAGCGCGACTCGGCCAGGCGGGCGAGGAACGACTCAAGTATGTAGAGCTGCAACAGCTCGTCGACCGGGCGGCGGTCGCCACGGGCCTTGGCCCGAAGGTCGAGGTAGGCCCGACCCGATGGGGTGGCCCGGGAGGGAGCGGTCACAACAGGACTTCCAGTGCGCGGCGCAGTGCGGGCTCGGCATGGGGGAACTTCTTCGCCAGCTCGATCAGCTGGGCTGGGCTGCGGCGCGAGCGGCCCAGCCAACGCCGCAGCGCTTCCCAGGCGACCTCGCTGCCCTCGAGGTGGCGGAGGCGGACGACATCGACCAGGGACCGCTCTGCCGAGTACAACCCGAGTGGCCGGCGCGCGCCGACTTCCAGCTCTTCTCGGCCCAGGTCGAAGGTGCGGGGATCGAACTGGTGGATTCGAGACGGCGCATGAAGGACTGGACGAGTGCTTCCTCGGGGGATGGCGATGTCGATGGCGACCGGAATGGCGTCGATCAGGCCATGGCGAGCGAGCGCAGTCTCCAGGCACAGCGTGGCGTGTGGGACTCGCTCGGCGATCTCGATCAGGTCGGAGTCGGCAAGCGGCGCGTCGGCCCAGCGGTAGACGCCCCCGCCGAGCGCGATGATCTCCCCGCTGTCGCGCAAGGCGTACAAGCGCCTGTCGCCGACGCCGGCCTGCTTGGCCTCGCCGTAGGTGAACGTGTCACCCAGCTGCTCCCGGAGATCGGGGGCTCCTGCCGTCCTCATGGAAGGAAATCATACTCAGGTACCGCCTACCTGGGGAGGATTTCCTCC
>JAJZJY010000564.1 GCA_021809885.1 Actinomycetes bacterium | reverse complement strand
TCGGAGACGGAAACGCCGACGGTGGGCGTCGCCCGGGCTAGCGGGGGTGGCGGTCGACGCGGTCCGAGGTGGTCGGCTGTCACATCATGGCCGTCGTCGGCGTCGAGTTGTCGAGACCAGATCGAGGAGGTGTCCGTGGGCGACAGGTTTGACGTCGAGGTCGTGGTGGTCGGAGCAGGGCTTGCCGGGCTCGCGGCGGCGGCTGTGGCGGCGCGAAGTGGAGCGTCGGTCGTGTGCTGCGACGTGCGCGCGGCTGGGGGCCGGGCTCGAAGCGACGAGCGGGAAGGGTTCGTCTTGAACCAGGGGCCCCACGCCCTCTACCGCAGCGGAGCGGGAGCCGACGTGCTCGGCCGGCTGGGCGTCGGGTTCGAGGGGTCGCCTCCCCACCCGGTCGTCTCGGGGTACAGCGTGACGACGGGTGAGCTTGCGTTGCTGCCCACCTCGGCCGGGTCGCTGCTCCGCTCGCCAGTCATCGGCCTTCGCGACAAGGTCCGGCTCGCTCGGCTGCTCACGACCCTTCCGAAGCTGCAAAGCGCCTCGTTCGGTGCGCTGAGTGCCGCGGAGTGGATCACCTCGCTCGGCTGCACCTCCCAGGGGACCGGCGTGATCTCGGCGCTCACGCGGGTCGCGACCTATGCCAGCGACCTCGACCTCGTCTCCGCCGATGCCGCCGTCGCCCAGCTGCAGCTCGCCCTCGACGGCAACGTCGTCTACCTCGACCGCGGCTGGCAGTCCCTCGTCGACGGGCTGGTGGCCGCGGCTGCGTCTGGCGGGGCGAGGGTCCTCGAAGGCGAGCGGGCGACGGCACTCCAGGCCAGGACGGACGGCACCTTCGAGGTGTGCACGCCGGCAAGGACACTGCAGGCCGCCTCGGTCGTGGTCGCCGCCGGCAGCCCCGCGGCAGCACGGGCTGTGCTCCCCGATGCCCCCCCATGGGAGCTCGGCGCCCCAGCGACGGCAGCCTGCCTCGACCTCGGCCTGCGCCGGGGGCCCGCCACCATGGTCGCCTACGGGCTCGACCAGCCGCTCTACTTCTCCACCCACAGCCCGAAGGCCCGCCTCGCTCCCCTCGGCGGGGCGGTCGTCCACGTCATGCGCTACGGCGCCCGGACCTCCTCCGAGGACAGGGACCAGCTGTGGGCACTCGCCCGACGCTGCGGGGTCGACGAGCGCGACGTCGCCATCCAACGGTTCCTCCACGAGATGACGGTCTGCCACGCCCTGCCGCGACCAGGGTCAGGCCTCGCCGGGCGACCCGCCATCGGCGCGACCGGAACGGCGGGCGTGTTCCTCGCCGGCGACTGGGTGGGCGCTACGGGCCTCCTCGCCGATGCCGCCCTCGCCAGCGGGGAGGCCGCCGGGAGAGCGGCGGCGGAACATGCGTTGCGCCCGCCAGTCGCCGGCGGCGCGAAGGTGGAGCGGTGAACGACGCCGACGAGGTCTTTGCGACCGAGCGACCGCGGCTGCTCGGCCTCGCCTACCGCATCCTCGCCAGCTACGCCGACGCCGAGGATGTCGTACAGGAAGCCTGGATCCGCTGGCAGGGCGTCGACCACGACACCATCGAGCGTCCCGCCGCCTACCTCACGACCATCCTCACCCGCCTGGCCCTCGATCGGGCCCGGACGATCGCCCGGCGACGCGAGCACTACGTCGGGCCGTGGCTCCCCGAGCCGATCGCCGTCGAGCACGGGCCCGAGGACCACGCCGAGATGGCCGAGTCCCTGACGCTCGGGTTCTTGCTGCTGCTCGACCGGCTCAGCCCGACCGAGCGGGCCGTGTGGCTGCTCGCCGACGTCTTCGGCGAGCCCTACCCGCTCATCGCCTCGGCCACCGCCAAGAGCGAAGCGGCCTGCCGCCAGATCGCCACCCGGGCGCGGCGCCGACTGCGAGAAGAACGCCCCGCACCACCACAGCGCCTCGACCCCGGCCTACTCCGCAGACTCCTGGCGGCCGTCAGTGCCGGCGACCTCGACCAGACCCTCGACCTGCTCGACGCCGACGTCGTGCTCGTGAGCGACGGCGGACCCGACCACCGAGCCGCACGCCATCCCGTCGTCGGAGCAGACCGTGTGGCCCGCCTTGCCATCAACCTCGCCCGCCGGGGCGAGGTGACCGCCGTTCGAGAGGCGACCATCAACGGGGCAGCGGGGCTCGTCGTCGAGATCGACGGCGGCATGCCCCTCGTCCTCACCGGCGAGCAGCACGACGGCCGGATCGCCCGCATCTACCTGCTCCTGAACGACGACAAGCTCAGCGGCCTCTCCACCAATCCGGCCATCACATGAGCAGTTGACTCGGGGAAGCGGCGCCCCGAGCTCACTCTTGGCTGATGTCGTGCCCCGACGCCAGATCGAGCAGCTGGGTGAACAGATCGAACGCACGGGTGGTCCCGGCAAGGTCACCAGTCGCCAACAGGTCGAGCAGGAGACCCCTGGTCACTGCCAACCCAAGGCGGGCGAGCCCCTCGGCATCTTCTTCGTCGATCCCTGCGCCGATCAGCAACGCCCTCACGGGCGTGATCCATCCGTCGACCGCTTCGCTCAAGAAGCCCTCGGTACCGGGGCGGCCCAAGAGCGCATGGGCGTAGAGCTCGAAGAACAGGCGCTCTTGTGCTCGAAGGGACGGATCGGCCAGGTGATCCCACCGTCGGCGAGCGTCTGCGACCGACAGAGGAGCAGTGCCGAGGCTCTCCCGTTCGCGCCGCTCCACCTCGCGCACGACGGCCACGAGCAGACCTTCCCGTGACCCGAAGTGGTAGATGAGCATCCGATGGCTCGTGCCGATCGCCGCGGCGATCTCACGGAGGCTCAGGTCGATGATCCCCTTGTCCAAGGCATGCTCGATCGCGGCGTCGAGCAAGCGGTCCCGGGCTTGCGAGCTGGCCACGGCCAACCGTACCATCTGGTACACGTACCATCTGGTACATCGAGGAGGCACGCCACATGAGCAAGCTGTCAGTAGAAGCCGAGGGGGCGACCCGAGCCGGGCCCGAGGTCGTGTGGTCCCTCGTGGCCAACGCGAACACCTTTCCCCGGTGGGGCCCGTGGAACGACGGGGGCTACCGGCCACCGTCTCCTGGCCCGTCGCACGAGGGCTCGGTCCAGTGGTTCCGCTTCGGTCGGCGTACGACGAGCGTCGAGCAGATCCTGGAGATCGACGAGCTCCGACGCATCGCCTACACGGTGGTGAGCGGCATCCCGGTGAAGAACTACCGGGCGGAAGTGACCCTGACGCCATCGTCTACCGGTGGCACCTCGATCCGCTGGGTCGCATCCTGGGACAAGACGCTCATGGGCAGCATGGTGCGACGCAAGCTGCTGCGGGTCTACCCCGAGATCGTCGCCGCCCTGGTCGCCGCCGCCGATCAGCAGGCAGTTTCGAGCGCACGGCAATGACTCAGGGCCTGTCGGTGCCGAGAACGCCATCCATGGCCTGCGACCAGCACTTACCGAGGGGGGGTCCTGATGCGCAGCGTGACCTGTTCGACGAGCGTCTCGCTTGACGACTCGCACGGTCGGGCCGACGCCGGTTTCGATTGGCCGGTACCCGACGAGGAGGTCTTTCGCTTCGTCACCGACGAGACGCGCGAGGCTGGCGTCCACCTGTTGGGACGACGGCTGTACGAGACGATGCTCTACTGGGAGACCGTCAACCAGCATCCATCGCTTGGCTACTCGACGCTCGAGTAGGCCGCGATGTGGAGGTCCCTCCCGAAGGTGGTCTTCTCCACCACCCTGTCAACCGTGCAGGGCAATGCCCGATTGGCCTTCAGCGGCCTGCCCGGACTTCCGCAGATGATGGGCACACGACACCCCGGAAAGTAGGGGTTGACCAGGAAGAACGGCCGCGACTGCCCGAACGGGGCGTGTGACTACGCGAGCCTGTGACCAGGGACTACGCGGACGGGGTCGGAAGCTCGAAATCGAGGTAGCGGCCGGGCTCGGCGATCTCCAGCTTGGCCAGGATCTCGGCCTGACCTGGGGTCGTGGTGGTGCGCTGGGCCAC
>JAJZJY010000563.1 GCA_021809885.1 Actinomycetes bacterium | reverse complement strand
GTAGACAGCGGGGCGATCAGCGAAGTGGCGCCCCCCTGTCGTCAGAACGGTAAAGAGGCGCTGCTCGCTCATGGTCCTTCCTCAGCCCCGGGAATCCCAAAATGCCATTGTACCGATTCGGCTGTAACACTCGGGCCTAGACAGGGGCGGGTCCGTGGCTGGTGCTCGGGGCCCGCTGTGCGGTCTGCTGGCGTCGCTCTGGATCTGAGGACAACGATGTAGACCTCGGCCAAAAAGGGACCGCCGGCACATGACACCGGGCAATGCCCGGTGTCATGTGCGCCCGTACGGGCCGCATGTCACACCTGTGTGCCATGATCGTCGACGTGGATAACTATCTCATCGGGTTCGACATCGAGACCGACACCACCATCAACGGACTCGACCCCGGGGTCGCCGAGATCACGTCGATCGCCGTCTGGAGCCCCGACGTGCAGACGGTCTTCGACCAGGGGGACGAGAGGGGGCGCATCGCCGGTTTCCTCGAGCTGCTCGACGAACTCCCACCCGGGATCGCCTGCTCGTGGAACGGCTGCTGCTTCGACGGGCCCTTCATCGAGAGCCGGGCGCGGCTGGTGGGTCTAGAGACAGGCTTCGACATCGTCTTGGACCACAGGATCGTCCCCAAGTACTCCTTCTTGCCCGGCTGGGACGCCGCCGCGCGCCTGCGGCTGCGCGGGCACCGGCACGCCGACGTCGCCTACGCGTACCGCGACTACGCGCTGAGCACCCCAGCGCTCGGCGAGAAGAGGTGGGGGCTCAAGTACGTGGCCGAGTCTCTTGGGATCGAGATGATCAGGATCGATGCATCTCAGATGCATCGGTACTCTGCTGAGACGCGCCACGAGTACAACTTGTCCGACAGCCGCGGTACCTACCTCCTCGGCGCCGCCCTCGGTGACGGCATCGAGCCATGGGTGGATCGTCTTCTGCCCGCGGCCTGAGACGGCCGACAGACCGTCGCATCATTGACATCCTCCCCCGGCTTTAGCAGGGGGATTCCAGGCGCCGTCACGCGACGGCCCTGGCGGTTAGCGGTTCATCGCAGGCGCCGCCGGCCAGTACGGCCGGACCCTTTCGGGGGTCGGTCTCGCTCTTGCTCCCCGCTGGGCCATGCGTCCTGGCCCATTGCTCGATCGCCGCCTCGAGGATGTTCACTGCGGCGTTGTAGTCGGCGTTGCCAGTCCAGGCACACCTCTTGCAGGAGAACGTCGCTTGGCTCTCGCGGTTCTCTTTGCAGGTGTGCCCGCACTTTTGACAACGCTGGCTCGTGTAGGCCGGGTTCACCTTCACGAAAGGCACCCCGGCGATCTTGCACTTGTACTCGATGAGGGCCGAGATCCGGCCGAGCGCTGCGTTGGCAAGCGCCCGGTTCAGTCCTCGCTTCGCAGATGCTCCTCACCACGCTCGGCGATCAGCTCTTTCAGGCGTGTCTCCACCTGGCCGAGAAGGACGCCCTTTCGATACTTCGGGCACCACACCAGGTGATAGCCGAGCACGTACACCGCTCCAGAGTTGCGCGCATAGCGACGATCCATCTCTACCATTATACAGTCGCTAGATACATAACAGCGAAGGCGGAGAGCTTCGGGGGCGATTCCTCTGTCGCCTAAAGGCGACAGCCCCCTCGCCTAGAAAACGGTGGGTATCGGCCGACCGGCGCCGTGGTCGGCATCGACCGCGGCGTCGCCCCGACCATCGCCACCTCCGACGGGGCGCTGCTACGGCCCGCTCGCCAGCGTGAAGGTCCAAGTGGACGCGTAGGTTTCGGCGTAGGTGTTGGCGGGCACAGCCATCTGCCACGGCAGGGTGACTGTCTGGTCGCCCATCCCGGTGGCCGCCTTGGCATCAAAGATGCTGACCGCCGCCGGCGCCGCCGGCGCCGCCGGCAGCAGGACCGGGGCCGAGATCTGGTCGCTGGCGAGCGCGCAGGTCGAGCTGGCGTCGCACGTGGTACCCGGTGTGCCGAACAATTCGGTGGCGGCGGCGGGGAGCATGGTGGCGGTACCGCCGTGGTCGAGATCGGCGACCTGGCTGGGGCTAAGGGCGTAGCCAAAGGTGGCGACCTGGGCGATGTCGCCGCTCCACCGGGATGTGACGTAAGGGTCGGCGCCGATGGTAACTGGGGTCGGGGACGGGATGGCGGGGACCGCCCCTGATGTAAACGAGTACGCTGTCGCTCCGTTCACCAGAATGGGGTGTGGGGCGGGAAGCCCCCGGCTTCAGCCGTGGGGAGGCAGAGCCCCACTCGCCCCGAAGGGGCGATGTAGCCGAACGCTCATGCGTTGCGTTGGTCGGCCACGTACTGCTTGATGATCTCGAGCGGTGCACCACCGACGGTCGCTACAAAATAGCTGTTGGTCCACAAGGTCGGGAGCCGGGAACGAAGTGATGGGAACTCCTGGCGCAAGAGCCTGGACGAGCGGCCCTTGATCGTCTTGACGAGCCGGTGGATGCCGAACTGCGGGTCGATGCCGACGAGGAGGTGGACGTGATCGGGCATAGTTTCGAGCTCGATCAACTCCGCACCGAGCTCCACGCAAACCTCGGTGACGATCTCCTTCAGGCGGGAGTCAACGCCCCCACGCTCGTCGTCGACGATGACCTGGCGTCGGTACTTTGGGCACCACACGACGTGGTAGGCGCAACGGAATACGACGTTGTGATTGGATCTCGTTCGCACACAACGAGTATAGATACAATGATCTGGTATATTCTCCTTGTGAGGCTCGAGAAGTCCGTTCGCTACAACTACCGGCTTCGGGTCTCACCCGCCCAGGAGCGAGCGCTCCTCGTCGAGTGGGACGGCGTCCGCTTCGTCTGGAACCGCTGTGTCGATGCGTCGAAGGCGGCCTACGCCGCATCGAGCGCTGAGCACAAGGTGACCTGTGGCCCGGCCGAGCTCGACAAGATGCTGACGAGTTGGCGGAAGGACCTCGACTGGCTAAGGGATGGGTCGTCGGTCCCCCAACAGCAGGCGATCCGTGACTTCGGGCGGGCCAGAGCCAAGGCGCTGAAGGACGTGAAAGACCGCCTCCCAGTGCGCCAGCGCCGGGGGATGCCGCGGTTCAAGTCCCGTCACCGCTCGGCTCCGTCGCTCCAGTACACGACGAACGGCTTCTCGTTGAAGGAGGAGCCGAAGACCGGCCGGCTCCGGCTCCATCTCGCTGGTGGGGTCGTCGTCCGCCCGGTGTGGTCGAGACCGCTGCCGAGCCCTGCCTCGTCGGTCCGGGTCTACCGCGACGCCGTCGGGGACTGGTTCTGCTCATTCGTCGTCACAGCTGCACGGGAGCCGCTCCCGGCGGTCGATCGGGCCATCGGCATCGACTGGGGTGTGTCGGTCATCGCGACGACGACCGACGACGACCACGACCTCCCCCATCCGCAGCGGCGAAGGTCCGCCGAGGCAAAGCTCGCCCACTACCAGCGGATGATGGCGGGGCGGAAGCCTCCGAAGACCAAGCCCGCCTCCACGGGCTACAAGGTGGCGAAGCGCCAGGTGGCAAAGCTCCACCGCCAGGCGGCCCGACAGCGAAGCGATGACTCGTACAAGTGGGCGAAGAACGTCGCGGCCGACTTCGACCAGATCGCCGCCGAGGACTTCCGCCCCAAGTTCCTCGCCAAATCGACGATGGCGAAGAAGGCGGCCGACGCAGCGATCGGGGCGACGAAGGCTGCCCTTGTCCACATGGCCGACAAGCACGGTCGCGACCTTCGTCTCGTCGATCCTGCCTACACGACGATGGATTGCTCGATCTGCGGTGCGAGAGCCAAGCACCGCCTGGACCTCTCGGAACGCACCTATGCCTGCGAAGCCTGCGGCGTGGTGCTTCCGAGGGACAAGAACGCAGCGGCCGTCATGGTCGTCAGGGCCGGTTTCGTCCCTGCTGGTGCCGAGGGCGCAAGACCAGGGCCGGAGCTTCCGGTTCTGGCTGCCTGAGCCAGGAATCCCCCGGCTTTAGCCGTGGGGAGGATTCAACATGACCTTCGGGGCTGCCGCTCTCGCCAGAGCGA
>JAJZJY010000562.1 GCA_021809885.1 Actinomycetes bacterium | reverse complement strand
CGAGGGCCGGCGGGGAGCCGGCGGGGAGCCGGCGGGGAGCCGGCGGGGAGGATTGGGACAGGCCGGCGAGGCAGCAGGGTCACCCGACTCCGGGACATCAAACTGTGAGTGGAAAAGACACACTGTGTGTCGAAATCACTCACAGTTTCGGGTGCCAACCCGCCTGTAGCACTCAGGGCGCTCGGAAGGCTACGGTGCGCGCCCAACCGGGAAGAGGGAGGGGCGCCCCGCCCGCCCCGCCCCTACCCCAGCAGCCAGCCTCCCGGCCCGACGAGCTCCGCCGCCTCCGCCGGCCCCCACGATCCCACCGGGTAGACGGCGGGCTCCGGTTTGTCGACCAGCAGGTCGCCGGCCACGTCCCACACATGCGCCAGCCCGTCGGGGCGGGTGAACAGCGACCGGTCGCCGACCAGCACGTCGTGGATGAGCCGGGAGTACGCCGGCAGGGTAGGGGTGTGGAAGGCCTGGCCGAGCGGCAGGGTGGTCGTGGCCGAGCCGAGCTGGAGGGTGACGCCGGGGCGCTTGGCGACGAGGGTGAGCTCGATTGCCCCGTCGCCGGCGAGGTCAAACGCCAGGCAGTTCCCCAACGCCGCCTCCTCCCCGAGGGGCAGCCCCTTCTCCGGCGCACGGAACCGCACGGTCACCACCTGGCGGCTGGCCGCCATGCACTTGCCGGTGCGCAGCAGGAACGGCACCCCTGCCCACCGGTCGTTGTCCACCCACAGGCGGGCGGCCACGAACGTCTCGGTGCGGGAGTCTGGGGCGACGCCCGGCAGCGAGCGGTAGCCGTCGTACTGCCCGACCACCACGTCGTCCCAGGTGAGCTTGCGGAAGCAGCCGATCACCTCCTCCCGGGCGGCGGCGACGGACTCGGCGTCGAGGTCGTCGCACGGCTCCATGGCGACCTCGCCGGCGAGCTGGAACAGGTGGGTGACGAGCATGTCGAGGATGGCCCCGGTGTGCTCGTAGAACTCGGCGCGGTTGGAGACGTCGAGGGTCTCGGGAACGTCGATCTGGACGCTGTCGATGTGCTGGCGGTCCCACGCCCGGGCGAACAGGCCGTTGGCGAAGCGCAGCACGTGGATGTTCTGCGCTGCCTCCTTGCCGAGGAAGTGGTCGATCCGGTAGATCTGCGACTCCTCGAACACGGCGTGGGCGGCGTGGTCGAGCTCCCGGAAGCTGGCCATCGACGTCCCGAACGGCTTCTCGTAGACGATCCGGGCGTCCTTGTTGAGCCCGTGCTGGCCGAGGCCCTCGGTGAGCGGGGCGAAGGCGGGGGGCGGCACGGCAAGGTAGTGGACGTACGGTGCGTCGCCGCCCAGCTCGTCCTCCGCCCGCCCGACGACGTCGAGCAGGCTGCCGGGGTCGGAGGCGTCGAAGCCGCCGCCGGCGAAGCGCAGCCGGGAGCGGAACTCGTCCCAGGGGCCTTCGGCGGGCTTGGGCCCGAACTGCTCGAGGCTGGTGCGGACCGTCTCCTGGAAGTCCTCGTGGGAGACGTCGCCCCGGCCGTTGCCGACGAGCCGCCAGTCCTCGGGGAGAAGGCCCTGCTGGGCCAGGCGGAACAGGGCGGGCAGCACGAGCCGGTGGCTGAGGTCGCCGGTTGCCCCGAAGAGGACGATGACGGTCGGCGGTGCCACGAGGCGGCGATCGACCACGGATGGCTCTCCCTTCTCTGAGGTTCTCGGAGACGCCGAAAGAGCGGGCGGGCGAGGCGCCCCAGCCGGCGGTGCCCTGCGGCCCCTACCCGGAACGCCCCGGCCGGAAGCGGCCGGCGGGCGGCTCGACCGACCTGCGCCGGTCGGCGATGAGCCACGAGGCCGCCCCTGCCACTCCGGCCACCGACAGCACGGAGGGCCAGGCGCCGATCCGCTTGGCGAGGGGATGGGACCCACCGAGGGCAGCTGTGTAGACGCCGAGCAGCGCTGCGGCCGGTCCGAGGCCGGCCTGGCGCCACCACCGGCGGAAGCACCACGACGCCGCAGCGGCGGCGACCGCCCCGCCGAGGGGGCGCTTCTCGGTGGTGCGGGCGACGAGCCAGCCGGTGACGAGCGAGCCGGCGGCGACAGGGGCGGTGGGGAGGCGGGCCATCGGGCGCACCCTACCCGTCGACGATGGACTGGTAGACGAGCGCCCGCAGCTGGGGGCGGATGGGATGGGTGCTCGACGGCATGAGCTGCGTGAAGAACATCGCCGTCAGCTCCTCGGCCGGGTCGACCCAGAACGCCGTGCTCGCCGCCCCGCCCCAGCCGTACTCGCCTGCCGAGCCGACGACCCTGCCGGCGACCGGGTCCAGCGTGACGGAGAAGCCGAGGCCGAAGCCGACGCCCAGGAATGGGCTCTCGGCGTGCAGCGGCCGGCCGAGCTCGTGCAGGTCGCGCCCGCCTGGCAGGTGGTTGCGCGTCATGAACGCGACGGTGCGCCGGCCGAGGAGCCTGGTCCCGTCGAGCTCACCGCCGCGCAGGAGCATCTGGGTGAACCGGTGGTAGTCCCCGGCGGTGCCGACGAGGCCGCCGCCGCCGGAGAGCAGGGTCGGTGGTGTGCGCACGGAGCGGCCGGCGGCGGGCACCGCCTTCTTGGTGAGCGGGTCGGCGGTGTAGAGGGTGGCGAGCCTGCCGGCGCTGGCGTCGTCGACCCAGAAGGTGGTGTCGGTCATGCCCAGCGGCTCGAGGATGCGCGTGCGGAAGTGCTCGTCGAGCGGCTGGCCCGACACCACCTCGACGAGCCGGCCGAGGACGTCGGTCGCCACGGAGTAGGCCCACTCCGTGCCCGGGTCGAACAGGAGCGGCAGGCCGGCCCAGTCGTCCACCACCGCCGCCAGGTCGATGCCGGCCGGCGAGCCCCACTCGTAGCCGGCCTGGCGGTACATGGCGTCGACGGGGTGGAGGTGGTGGAAGCCGTAGGTGAAGCCAGCCGTATGGGTGAGCAGGTGCCAGACGCGGATCGGCTCGGTGGCCGGGCGGGTCACCGGTTTGGCGGCCGGGCCGCCCACGTACACCTGGGGAGACGCGAGGGAGGGGATCCACCGCGCCACCGGGTCGTTCAAGTCGAAGGCGCCCTCCTCGTGGAGCATCATCGCCGCCACGGAGGTGACCGGCTTGGTCATCGAGTACAGCCGCCACAGCGTGTCGGCCTCGACCGGGGAGCCCGACGCCAGGTCCCGCGCGCCGGCGCTGGCGACGTGGGCGACGGCACCCCGCCGGGTGACGACCGCCAGCCAGCCGGCGAGGCGGCCGTCGTCCACGTAGCGGGCGAAGTGGGAGTCGATGCGGGCGAGGCGGGCGGCGCTGAGCCCGACCGCCTCGGGGTCGATCTCGGGTTTGATCTCGGGCACGACCCGAGCGTAGGCCAGCCGCTCCCGGGCGCCGGCGCTGGCGCCGTCAGCGGGGGCCGACGTAGCTGGCCCGCAGCCGGAACGCCGTCCGGCCGGCGTACTCCTCGAGGGCGTGGGCTATCCACCCGGCGGTCCGGGCGAGCACGAAGACCGCCTCGCTCGCCCCCGGGACCATGAGGGCCGTCTCGGCCAGGGCGGCGAGCGCCAGGTCGACGTTGGGCGGGGGCATGGCGCGCTCGGCGGCGAGGGCGAGCAGGCCGTCCACACCGCCGGGCAGTCCGCCCAGGCGGCGGATGCGAGCGAGCAGCTCCGTCGCCCGGGGGTCGCCGCCGGGGTATAGCGGCTGGCCGAAGCCGTGGACGGTGCCGCCCCGCCGCAGCACCTCGCCCAGGGCGACCGCCGGCCCGTGGGTGCTGGCCCTTGCCAATACCGGCCGCACCTCGAGGGAGCTGGCGGCGTGCAGCGGGCCGCTCGCCACCGCCATGCCGGCCAGCACGGCGTTGTACGGATCGGCGCCAAAGGACGCCGCCGTGCGGGCCGCGAGCGTCGAGGCGGCAACCTCGTGGTCGGCGAGTAGGACCAGGGCGGCGTCGAGCACGGCCACATGAGCGGCGGTGGCGGGCAGCGGGCTCAGCCTCGCACACAGGCGGGCGGCGAGCGAGTCGGCGACGGTGCCGGCCGGCGGCC
>JAJZJY010000561.1 GCA_021809885.1 Actinomycetes bacterium | reverse complement strand
AGGTGAGCGTCGGGTCCTGGATCTGGGTCACCGACTGGAACAAGGACACGACGAGACCCACGACCAGCGAGCTGAGGAGCACCGGCGCCGCGATCTTCGCCGCGGTGAGAAGGGTCTCCGAGGCGAGCTGGAGAACGAGGCCGATTGTCACTTGAAGCTCGTGATGAGGGACTGGACGACGAGCACCCAGCCGTCGACGAGGACGAAGAGCAGCAGCTTGAAGGGCAGCGAGACGAGGGTCGGCGGGAGCATGACGATGCCGAGGGCCATGAGGGTCGAGGCGACCACGAGGTCGATGATCAAGAACGGCACGAAGATGACGACCCCGATGATGAAGGCGTCCTTCAGCTGCGTGAGGAGGAACGCAGGGATGAGCGCGGACAGCGAGACGTGCATCGGGTTCGCAGCCGTGACGTGCGCGGCCTTGGTCGTGAGCCCGAGCTCCTGGGAACCCGTCTGAGGGAGCATCCAGTGCTTGAGCGGGACCTCGGCCCTGCCGAACGCCTGGGAGAAGTCCAGGTGCCCGTGGAGGTAGGGCTGGAGCGCGACGTGGTTCATGATCGACAACGTCGGCGCCATGAGGAAGAGGCTCACGAACAGGGCCACGCCGACGAGCACCTGGTTGGGCGGGGTGGTCTGCAGCCCGAGCGCCTGGCGCGTGAGCCCGAGGACGATCACCACCCGGACGAAGCCGGTCAGCATGATCAGCAGCGACGGCGCCAGCGTCAGCAGCGCAAGGGCGAGGATGACGAGGATGCTGTCCGAGGGCTTGGACAGCGTCTTGCCCAGTGTGACGGTGATCTGGCTCGCCGCCAGAAGGTGCGGCATCCGCCCATCCTCGGTTCAGAGCCGCTGGCTCAGCGGCGGACGGTGGCTGCCCGGACGCGCTCCAGCCAGCCGCACGGCTGGTCCGGATCGCGCCGTTCGCCATCTGGGAAGAGCGCCTCGAGGGACGCTGCAGGCACCTCGTCGTCCGAAGCGCCGCCCCGCAGCTCCCCCAAAGGGGTGAACCCCGCGCCTGAGATCCCGACCAGGAAGCGCTGGCCCTCGGCCTCGACGACGGCGATCCACTGGCCCTTGCCGACCGGCTGGCGGCCGACGACCATGAGCCGGCCGCTCTTCGTGCCAGGCATCTTCGTGGCCCTCCGCCCTGCCCCTTTCACTCGCCGAGCGAGACGGCTGAGGCCGAGCAGGGCGACCACGATCACGCCCAGCCACAGCACCATCTGCGCGATCAGGTGACCGACGGACACGTCGGGCGCCGCCGAGGCGCCGCGCTGCGCGGCGAAGACGAGGTCAGTCACGGTTCGAGACGATCGACTTGACCTGGACCCCGAGCTCGGAGTCGTTCACCGAGACCAGCTCGCCGATCGCGAACAGCTTCCCGTTGACCATGATCTCGAGCGGGCTGCCGAGCGGCCGGTCGAGGGGGATGGTGGTGCGCGGGCGGACCGAGCGCAGCGTGCCGAGCGTCATCCGGGTCTTCCCGAGCACGGCGACGACCTCCAGCTCCACGTCGTGCAGCGCGTCGAGCTGGAGCGGGCCCTCGGAGCCACCCGGTGCGTCCCTGGTGCTCTCGGAGCGACCGCGGCCATCCTGCGCGCCACCCGCTGCCACTTCTTGCTCCCCGGCCGCTGCCACTTCTTGCTCCCCGGCCGCTGCCCCTTCTTGCGCCCCGCCGGGCGCCCGGCCGGCGACTGTCGTGGCGACGTCGCTCATCGCTCGTCTCTCCTCTCCCATCTCCTGACCATGCAGCCTGCGTGCTTCCCGTTTGTCACGAGGACACCCCGACCGATGCGCGTCCTGCCGGTAGCGAGGATGTCGAGCTCCACCTGCTCTGTCGTCCCGACCCCGAGCAGGATGATCGACTCGGGATCCCCGGGACGAAGGGAGAGGATCTGCGCCGCGCTCAGGCGCACGGGCGGGTACGCGACGAACAGCTCCAGCGGGACCTCCTCGATGCTCCGGTCGACGTTGGGCAGAACCGCGTCGGGGTCCAGGTGGTCGTCCTCCTCCTGCTCCAAGGTGGAGAGCAGGCTGCGCATCGTCGCCAGCGACAGGTAGAGCCAGATCGAGCAGGAAGCCCCGTCCCCGATGGTGACGCTCACCTCCGCCCGGAACGCCGTGTCGCCGGGGCGCGCCATCTTCACGAAGTGCGGGCTGCGGTGCCGCTGCAGCCCTGTGAGGTTGATGTCGAGCACGGTGTCCAAGGAGGCGCGCAGCGCGCTGAACACGTGCGACGCGATCGAGCTCACCATCGAGAGCTCCAGGTCGGTGAGCGCCACCCGCTCCAGCTCGGTCTTCCCGTCGCCTCCGAGCTGGACCTCGACGAGGGAGAGGGCGGTCGCGATCGGGAAGTGAAGCAAAAGGCGCTCGTCGACCTCCACCACGAGGGCGGTCGCGATGAACGTGGGGTCCTCCATGCCGGCCATGAAGTCGTCCCATGCGCCCTGCTCGAGCTCCCCCGCCGCGACGTGGACCGGCCGGCGGAGCCCGGCGCTCAGGTTCGCACCGATCCGGTGGGCACACGCCTCGAGGAGCGGGTGGAGCCGGCGCAGCTGGCCACGGTCCACGACCTCGTGGCGCAGCGGGTCGTAGAGATGGACCTGCGCCTCGTCGTCGATGACGAGCACGGGGTTCATCGAGCTGCAGGCTCCATGGGGCGGACCTCCAAGAGGTTCGATCGCGGGCCGATCCGTGGCAGTGGCGGCCGCCTCCATGGCGCCACGAGATCTATCGGCTCCAAACCGGCCACTCTTGAGCGACCGGTCGTCATGCCTGCTCGAGCGCCGTGGACACCGCCTGGCTCGTGGAGATCACCTTCGTGTCGGCGACGTAGGCCTGCTCCGCGGTGATGAGGTCGGTGAGCTGCTGGGCGAGTGTCACGTTGGATTGCTCGAGCTGCCCGCTCAAGAGCTTGCCGCGCCCTGCGGTCCCCGGCGTCCCGACGGAAGGCTGGCCGGAGTTGGCGCCGGGGGCGAGAAGGTTGTCGCCGACGTTGACCAACCCTGAGGCGTTGGGGAACGACGCCAGGGCGATCTGGGCGAGCGGCGTGGTCTGGCCGTTGGAGAACGTGCCCGTGATCACGCCGTTGGAGCCGATCGAGTACGAGACCAACGTCCCTGCGGCGCTCCCGTTCTGGGTCAAGGTGACGGTCTGCTGGCCCGCGAACTGGGTCAGCGCGCTGTTCGATGTGGCCGAAGGGAAGCGCAGCACGAGCTTCGTGAACCCTGTCGGCTTCGTGGCGACTGCCAGTGTGTCCCCCCCGGCCGGCAGTGTGGCGCCGTCCACCTTCTGGAGGCTTCCGTTGGTGCCGAAGACGACCGTCGGAGCGCTCGCTGTTGTGAACAGCTTCACTGTGCCCTTGATCGGTGTCTTGGCGACGGCGGTCATCTTCCACGTGTTGGCTGTCGGCGCCCCGGTGAAGGTGACGAGCACGGGGACGGGGTTCCCCAGCGAGTCGTAGGCGATGGAGGTGACGGTCACGCTCGGCACTGTCGACGTGCCGCCCTTCCACGCGGGCAGGTTGCCGGAGACCTGGATGGATGTCGTCGCGACGGCCCCGATCGTCCTCCCTGCCGGGATGGTGATGGGAGCCACCGCCGTCGAGCTCGTGATCTTGCCTGTCGGGCTCGCCTGCCAGCCGAGGACCTTGGCGCCCGAGAGCGTCGAGAGCCCTCCGTTGGCGTCGGCGGTGAGCGCCCCGTCCCTCGTGTAGTACTGCTGTGCTCCCTGCTGGACGACGAGGTAGCCGCCGCCTGTGATGGCGACGTCTGTCTGGATCCCGGTCGTCTCGAGTGTGCCCTCGGAGAGGTCGGTCGACACGGATGTGACCCTGACGCCGGAGCCGATGGCCAGGGGGTTGACCCCCGCGCTCCTGGTCGTCGGTGCCGTCCCCCCGGCGATCTGCTGGGAGAGCAGGTCGGCGAACTGCACCTCGCCCTGCTTGTACCCGATGGTGCCGCTGTTGGCGATGTTGCTGCCTGCCTCCTGGAGGTACGCCTGCTCCGCGGCGATCGCGGA
>JAJZJY010000560.1 GCA_021809885.1 Actinomycetes bacterium | reverse complement strand
GGGGATCGACGAGGGTGACGTCCAGACCCAAGGTGTGGCCCTCCATCCGCAGATGGACGAGCGGGGTCTTCGGGTCGTGACCTATGTGGCCTCGTACTCGATGTGCGTTCGGCTACGGACGCTCGATCTTGCTCCTGATGTCGTGGCCGCCATCAGCGAGGCGGCCGGCGACGCTCTTCGACTTGGAGACTTTCATCTGTCCACCGCTGACTCCGAGGCGGCACGCAACGACGCGGCGGCCCGGGCGGTGAAGGACGCTCGCTCCAAGGCCGAGCGTGTGGCCGAGGCTGCCGGCGTCCGGCTCGGCCGAGTGGTCGCCATCAGCGAGATGCCGGCTCCGCCTCGGCGGCTTGCCGCATTCGCCGCTACCCGCGCTGCGCTGCGCGTACCGGTGGAGGCCGGCTCCGATGAAATCCTTGCACGTGTCACGGTGACCTTCGAGATAGCGGATTGACGGCTCGGACGCTCGATGGCGGCGCCGGAGAACGGCCGGAGGCGGCTCCGCTGGGCGCCTCCGATTCCGTCACGGACTGGCGCCGAGGTGGTCTGGAGCGGGACGAGGTTGATCGTCATCGGCGGCCACGGCAGTTCGATCACAGCGTTGTTGAACGGCGCGACCTATGACCCTCGCACCAACCGGTGGAGCGCGCTCCCCGCAGTGCCTCGTGTCGTCGTCGGTGCCGGGAGCAAAGCGGAACCCGTCGGTGTGACGGCTGCATGGTCGGCGGGCGCCCTCTACGTGTGGGTCACCCGCCAGGCATCCCGGGCATGTGGAGTCAACTGCGGGGAGATCTCCGCCAAAGTCCAGGCCCTCCGCTGGAGCCCGGGAACATCCCGATGGCACCCAGGGGCGCCGCCCCTGAGGGCGTCCCCGTGTACGACGCGAGCGCAGTATCCATGGGGAGTTCCATCGCGCTGCTCGATGGTTCTTCGTGCCTGCCCGAGATGAGCTGTGCAGCGCGGCTCAGCGGTGCGCCTGAGCTTCTCGATGCGAGGACGGACACGTGGTCCTCGATGCCGGCGAGCTCCGTTCTCAACAGCGCGGCGTCGTTCGCCTGGACGGGCCGCAGGCTGATCGCCGTGAGTCCCTACCTGACCGCCGATGGTCACCTTGTCGGAGGGTACGCCGCCGCCTTCAACCCAGCCGGCGGGTCGTGGGCGAACCTGCCGGCGCTGCCGGTCTCGGCCGCGCCGCCGTCAGGACCGGTTCTCACTGGGACGGTATGGGCAGGCTCTGAGCTGATCGATTCCCAGCTCGTGCTCACCCCGGGACATCGGTCCTCTCCTACCGGACCGAGCACGGCGAGCACACTGCCGAGCTGTCCGCCGATCACGTTTCCCGAGTGGGCGGGCGGCCACTTCTGCGGTCCGGCTCCCAAACCAGGTAGTGGTCACGGCCTGGACGGATCATGCCTCGGGACCGACACAGCGCCGCCCTGCGGTCCGGGCATGGTTGCCGGAAAATACTACGCCTACACGCTGATCAGTAGCTGCGCCAACGACTACATCGACGGCCGGTGGTGGAGGAACGAGCTCCCCGGAGGATCGGGTCCGCTGGACGTCTGGGTCTCGGTGAACGCGACAGGAACGGGCGCTGGCTGGATCGGGCCGAACGGCGCGGCGGGGTTCGAGCCCTCGACCGCGACGAGCTGCTCCTGACGCGTCGAACTGCGAGTCCCGAACGCCAGGAAGCGGCCAGTGCGGGGCGCTCGGAGCGCCGGCTGTCGCACCGGTGCGATGTTCGAGAGCAACTGCCTGTAACAGCAGCGCCCGACGCGACATGAAAGATGTGAACGCACGCGTGCACATCGAAGGGGCGGCGATGCAGGACGAGCGGAGGGAACGCTTCGACACGCTCTACCGCTTGGCGTGGACGAAGATCCTGGCATACGCGCTGCGCCGGGCTCCGTCAGCCGAAGACGCCGCCGACATTGCGGCCGAGACGTTCACGATCGCCTGGCGCAGGCTCGATCAGGTCCCCGTCGGCGAGGAGGCGATCCTCTGGCTCTATGCCGTGGCCCGCAATGTGCTCCATAACGAGCACCGGCGCCGGCGGCGCCGCTCCGAACTGGTCGATCGGGTAGCCCGACAACTTCCCGAGAGCGCGTGGTGCTCCCTTCCCCGAGACGAGGAGGGCCTTGTCGCCCTGCTGTGCCTGCGTGCGCTCTCCGAAGAGGAGCGGGAGCTGCTCATGCTCATGGCCTGGGAGGGCCTTCGGCCTGCGGAAATCGCCCGCGTGCTCGGATGCTCGCCGAGCGCTGCCCGGGTGCGCGTCCATCGGGCCCGGTGGCGCCTCCACCAGGCGATCGCATCGACCGCTCCGCAAGTGGGCGTCTTGCAACACGAAGCCCCTTACGGACATGGACGTGATGGGCCGCGCGTCGCCACGCCGGACCCCCAAGGAGGTCTCACACCATGAGGACGACACTTCGCCGGATCAACCCCGTCGACGAGTGGGCGGTCGAGGCGGCCGTTACCCACCCCGTCTTCGCCGAGCTGTTCGAGGAGATCGTGGGTGCCCCACGTGAGGAGGATCCGGAGGTGGTGGTCGCCTCCTCGCTCGGCGGGACGGCACGCCGGCATTTGCCGCGCCGCGCGCTGCTCGCAGGGGTAGCGGCCGTAGTGGTGCTCATCGGCGCCTTGGCCGGGACCGGGGTCATCGGCAGAGGGGGTGGCCTGAGCGGCTCGTTCACGACCCCCTGGCACCAAGCGCACGCATTGGACGCGGGAAGGTCCGCGCACGGCACCGGGACCTGGCGGCTCGTCGACGATCTCTTGACCGGGACCTGGCAACAGAACGACTACGGGCCCCCGCCCGGGTACCTCAGCTGCGCGACGCCGGACCGCTGCTACGTCATAGCGGGGAAGTACCCCTCCGCCATGGCTGGGGCCCCGCTGCTCTCTGAATCCCTCTACGTGACCACCGACCAGGGGGCAGCCTGGACAGTGCTCCCGATGCCCTCGGGGTTCGACCCCACGACGGCGCTCGCCTGCGCGGAGGCGACATGGTGCGCCGCAGGCGGCACCTACCAGGGTCAGGCGGTGCTTCTCGCCACGGCCGATGGTGGGCATTCCTTCAAGGTGACGCCGCTCCCGGGCGGCGTGGGCACGCTCCGGGCGCTCACCTGCCCGGCCATTGGTGCCTGCGACGGCCTCGTTGCGTCGTCGACCGGGTCGATCACAGGGCCTCTTGACGCCACCTTCCTTGCCGTGACCGGCAGCGGGGCGGCGTTCAGCGACCGTCCGATCCTTTCTGGCGACTCCATGGTGGCGCTCGCCTGCACTTCCCCCCAGCGCTGCACCGTCGTCGGGGAGACCGACTCGACGGAGACCACAGTCATCCCCACCGGGGTCGCCGCGGTCACGAGCGACGCCGGGGCGACCTGGACGGCCGGCAGTGTGCCCAGGGGCTTCGGGATCCAGGGAATGCTCTCGAAGCTGACCTGCACCGACGCGACACACTGCGTCGTCACCGGGCGAGTTGCTATCAAGAACGCGACGCAGTGCCCCGCGACAAGGCTCGGTATTCCGACGGCTACGGCAGGGCCGTCCCTCGCAGCCATCGCCATGGCGCCGGCCGTGCGCACCATTTCCCAGACCGAGTCACAGATTGCCGCGACATGGGCTCGAAAGACGCAGGGCTTCGGTGGCGTCAGGTGGTGCTCCAGTGGAGCGGTGACAGAGGTGAGCGTGGTCGCCACGAGCAGCGACGGCGGACGGAGCTGGACGCCAGGAGCCTTGCCCGGCGATGTTCCCAACCCCCAGCTCAACGGGCTCGCCTGCCCGTCTGCGACAGAATGCTGGGTGTCGGGGTCCGAATCCATCCCCCAAGAGGTCGGGAGGGGCATCGACGAGGGCTCGCCCGTCCTCCTGGGAACGACCAATGCAGGGGCCACATGGTCGAAGGTGACCTTCAGCGTCGCGGCGACAGCGCCCAATCCGACAGGCCAATCCTACGTGACAATCGGTGCCATCAGCTGCCCTTCGGCCAGCGTCTGCGTGGCGAAGGGAAGCGGCGCTCAGGGCGCCGACGTGAGCCCCAT
>JAJZJY010000559.1 GCA_021809885.1 Actinomycetes bacterium | reverse complement strand
GCTCGTTCCCGGCCTCCGGAGCCCCAACTGTTCCGGCCAGCACGCCTACCGCCACGCCTTCGAGGAGGCCGCCACCACCGAACAGCTCTCCAGCGACCACCTCGGCTTCAGCGTATCGACCCACTTGCTCCGAAAGAGCTGCGCGACGGACCTGGCTTGGACCGTCGGCATCGAAGACGCCGTGCGACGACGCTTCATGGGCCACCGGGCCGGCGAGGACGTCTTCGGGCGCATCTACACCCTCGACCACCCCGACGTCGCCCCCCTCGCGAAGGTCGCCGAGATCTTCGATCACAACATCGCCATCACCATCGGCGGCCTCTTGACCCCTACCGTCCGGCGCGTCCACTGGGGTGCGGGCAACCCCACCCTCGCTCGGGCCGATCACATCGACGCCACCCTCGCCGCGGCCGGATGGCTCGTCGAGCCAGGTAACGCCGACGACCCGCTCTGCGACGCCCAACGCGTGGCCGCTGAGTTGGACATCTACCCGACCACCGCTCGACGCTGGATGACTGACGGGACCATCCCCACCGTCGCCGTGCCTGACGCCACCGGCGTATCGCGCCGCCACTCGCGCCTCTCCGACATCTGGCAGCTCAGGGACCATCTCGCCGGCCAGATCCTCCTCCCCGATCTGGCCCACGACCTCGGCCTCCGCTACCACGAGGCCTACAACATGCTCCGTCGCCTCGGCCTCGAAGGAGAACCGCGCCCCGGCAACGGCGACTACCAGCTGACCCCCGAGGCCGCGGATGCTCTCCGGGTCGAGCACCAGCGCGTGCAAGCCCTCCACCGCAGGTCGATGAAGCTCGCGGCCGCCGCCAGAGCGCTGAAGGTGGCACTGAGCACCGCCGCGCTGATGTCTCGTACCGGTCAGCTCGACGTCGACCTCGAGACCGACTCGTCCAGAGCCCGATTTGTCGCCCGCGCATCTGTAGAGGAGTGCTGGCTAGGCCGGCAGTCGAAAAATGTCTCGCAGGGCCGCGCGGAGCCCGCCATACCGCTCGCCGAGGTGACGAGGTTCACTGGCGAGAGCGCCCGGATGATCATGGACCTCGTCCGTGCCGGTACCCTATGCGAACTGCCAGGTAGGCGGGGGTGTGAGATCACTGCCGACAGCCTGTGGACCTGGCTGAAAAACGGTCGCCGCGCGCAGCGACCGTTCTAGTGAGCCAGCGGTCCGGCCGCTGAGCTGGGTGACACCGCATTGAAATTCCCACTCCCGTGGCGCGACAAATCCGGCAACTCACCCTTCGACTTCGCTGACCTCCATCAGGTAGGCCTGGGTGAAGGAAGTTAGATGCCCGTACTGGGCTCACTCTCTAGCTGGGATTGAAGAAGTCGTGCCAAGAACATCAAGTTCTCAATTGATCCTGCGACAACTGTCATTTGCCAGTCCCATGGGACCACCCCTGTTGCCAGCAGCATGGGACCACCTCTCGTCCACATCGGCCGGCCGCTGAGATGATCCCGGCGACCGGCCTGCGTGTCAAGCGGGCCGCCGCCGCGCCTTCGGCGGTGGGGCGTTTGTTGAGTCGTCGTTGAGGGTCGGCTTCTCGTTGTTCCGGTAGGACTCACCCTCGATGACGAGTTCCCACGCGGCGCTCTTCATCCGGTCGACGGCGGACTGTGCGAGCAGTGGGTCGGCCATGACCGCCAGCCATTCATCTGGGTCTCGGTTCGAGGTCAGAACCGTTGCGGCTGAGTGGTGCCGCTCGACCACAAGCTCGTAAATGTCCGCCGTCTCCGCCGCTCCGAGAGCAGTCAGTGCGAAGTCGTCGATGATCAGAAGATCGACCCCGATGAGCTTGCGCATCTCGGCATCGTGGCTTGCATCGAGGCGTGCTGCCTTCAGTCGCTTGTGCAGCTTCTCCGCCCGTTCGAAGTGGACGCTGATGCGGCGGCGGCAGGCGATGTGGCCGAGGGCGGTGGCCATGAACGTCTTCCCGACGCCGACCGGTCCGAGGATGAACGCATTGCGGGCCTGGTCGACGAAACGCATCGACACCAGCTCGGACCACACCTGGCGGTCGTAGGTGACCTTGGCGTCGTCGTTCCATGCCTCGAGCACCATGTTCGGGTCGAGGTGCGCGACCCGCGCCCTGCGGCCGGCGGAGTCGCCGTCACGGCGGGTCGCCTCATCGGAGAAGAGCTGCTCCAAGAACTCCATGTGACTGAGGCCGTGTGTCTTCGCCAACGCCAGACGTTCGGGCAGGGTGTCGTTCAGCCGTCCGAGCTTGAGCTTGCGCATGAGTGCCTTCAGCTCGGGGGAGACGGTGGGTGTGGGAGCGCTCATCGTCCCGTCTCCTTCGCCGCGGCGAACTCCGACGCGTCGCGTTGGAAACGGCCTTGCACCACGACTCCGTCTCCCCGGGCGTCTGGCTCCGCGTCCGGTTCCTTATCTTCCCTGGCCCGCTCCAGCATGCGGCTGACCAGGTTGACGTCCACCGCCTCGGCGTCGAGCGCCCGGGCACACGCCTGATCGAGCCGCCCCGAACCCCACTTCTCGGCCAGCCCGACCAGCCGATAGACCTGGCGCATCTTGGTCCACGGCAGCGGCGTGTCGAGGATGGCCGCTGCGTAGGCGGCAACCGATGGCCCGTGGGAGGACGCCAGGCGCGTGAGCGACGCCACGTCGCGAGTCGCGTAGACGCTCTTGCCCGGCGGGAAGTCCTCTGGATCGGTGGAGCGCTGACCAGGGGCGACGCGGGGATGGACCTTCACCAGCTCGCCGTGGAGGTAGAGCTTCACCGTGGTGGAGTCCCGCCGGGCCCGGAGCGTCTTGCCCACCAGGGTGTAGTGCGCCGAGTACAACGACTTGGCTACTTGGACGTGGCAATCACGGTGGAGCTTCGGGTCGGACCACACCGGCGTGTCGAAGGGTGCGCCCGGAGCGGGGAGCAGCACCGGCAGCTCCTCGGTGCGGAACGCCTCGGCTGGCCGGCACTGGGTGGTGCCGTGGATCCGCATGCCCGCTTTGGTCGCACACCACGTCTCGGCTCGCGCCCGACAGTCAGCCAGGTCCACGAAGGTCTCCCCGGCAAAGAAGTTCGACTGGACGTATTGGACGACCCGTTCGACGCGTGGCTTGTCCGTTGGGGTCCGCACTCTTGCCGCGTCGATGAGAAAGCCGCGGTCCTGTGCGTACTCCAAGAACACGTCGTTGAACCGCGGCGCGCAGTTCTCTGCCCGGATGACGATCGACTTCATGTTGTCGGGAATTACCACCGGGAATACGCCACCGAAGAACCCCCATGCCGCCTCGAAGCCTCGGATCACCTCCTCGGTGGTCTGTGCGAACGTCGGCCACACGAACTGGTGGCGACTGAAGCACGCCGTGAAGATCAACCCTTGGCACACGCGTTGCCTGTCCCCGTCGGGGACGAGACCGAGGCGGCCGAAGTCGACCTGCAGCTCGGTTCCCGGCGGCGGGTCGTCGACCCGCACGGTCGTGGTGCGCTTTCCTGCTCCGCAACGTTCCACCGCGAAGCGCGCCAGTGTCCGGGGAGGAACGACGACGCCTTTGCGTTCGAGGAGGATCCCGATCTTGACGACGGTCAACTCGTCGTCCACCCATTTCTTGATCTGCTCCTCTTCGGCGAGGAGCGACCGCCACGCCTCGCCGTGGCCGTCGGTGCGGACCGGACGGACCGCCTCGACCAGCCGGCCGATCAGCTCGTCGGTGAGTTGTCCCTCGCCGCCCGAGCGGTCGAGCCCGAGCTCGACGGCGGCTGCGATGTAGCGCCTTGCCGTCTTCCGGTCGACGCCGATTCCCCGGGCGATGGGCCGCTCACCCTCACCCCGCAGCCAGCGCCGGAGCGCCTCTCGTATCTGGATCACTGTGACCTCCCTGAATGCCATGGGGCCTCCTCCGCATCGGCGTCGGAGGCCCAGCCGAATGTCTCTTCGGCCGGCGTTGGTGGATGGTCAGGGTGGTCCCATAACTGGCAACGGGGGTGGTCCCATGCCACTGGCAAAATCAGCGGCTAGCTGGTCCCATGTCGCTGGCAAGTGACAACGATGTTGATCAGCTCTGGTCGACTCGGGTC
>JAJZJY010000558.1 GCA_021809885.1 Actinomycetes bacterium | reverse complement strand
GGACGGGGGGGGCGCGGCGCTGGGGCTGGGGAGACGAGGGGCCGGCGTGATCAGTGCTGCTCGTGTGATTCGGGGCGACCCCTGCCGACCTGTTTCACCAGCTCAGGCGGGTGGCGTGACCTCCGGCGAGCCCCATGTTTGGCGGCGTCCGCGCGATGGACGCGCAATGGAAATGGATTGGCCTCGCCACTTCCACCGGGCCACGACGCCCCCACCACGGCAGGTTCCCCGATCACGCCACCGGCCCCGGGCCAGCGCTGTCCGGTGAGCCTTGGCGGTAGCATGAGGACGATGACCTCGGCTGAGATCGTGTTCGTCGTAGAGGAAGCGCCGGAGGGCGGTTACATGGCTCGTGCGCTGGGCGAGACGATCGCCACCGAGGCTGACGACCTCGATTCGCTCCGGAGGATGGTGCGTGACGCCGTGGCCTGTCACTTCGACGAGGACGAGCGTCCGCGGATCGTGCGCCTGCACCTCGTGCACGACGAGTTGCTCGCCGTGTGAGGCTGCCTCGTGACCTGACGGGGCGAGATCTGTCGAAGCTGCTCTGGCAGCACTTCGGCTACCAGGTTGTCCGCCAGACCGGAAGCCACCTACGGCTGGCTACTTCGGTTGCAGGTGAGCATCGTGTCACCGTCCCCGCCGGTGGCCCACTGCGAGTCGGGACCCTGGCCGCCATCTTCGGCGACGTGGCGGCCCATCACGGGATCACGCGAGCCGAGCTCGAGATGCGCATTTTCGGGTAGCGCGAGGCTCCCATCACCGAGCCGAGCACGGCCCGAGCTGCCGAAGCTCCCGACGATCGCGTGGTTCAACGAGCCGGCTGACCAAGACGAGGTGACACAGAAGGCGTCGTAAGAAAGTGTCGCAAATCGCTTGACAGGTTCCGAGGAGGCGGCCGAGCGCTTCGGCTACACGCCGGGCAGCTTCAGAGTGCTGTGCCACCAGTTCCGGGCGGATCCGTCGCGGTCGTTCTTCTTGCCCGAGCGGACTCGCTTTGTCTCGGCCGAGCGACCGGCGACCAGGAGCTCTCGTCTTCGAGAGCGGGTGGTGGCGCTGCGCAAGCAGAACCTCTCGGTCTACGAAATCTCGGCCGTGCTCAAAGAGTCCGGCGATTCGCTGTCGCCGCCTGCCATCTGGACGATCCTCCACGAGGAGGGTTTTGCCCGCCTTCCACGTCGCGAAGATGACGAGCGCGGCGCACGGGTGGGGGTGACGCCGGCTGAGGTGGCTGACGTGCGCGACGTCGACTTCGCTCCCCGGGAGTTCCGCACCGAGGTAGGCGGCCTGTTCCTCTTCATGCCCATGCTCGCCAAGATGGGCTTCGACGACATCATGACGCGGGCCAAGCTGCCCGGCAGCCGCATGGTCCCCGCCGGGGCCGCCATGCGGTCGCTGCTGGCACTCAAGCTGTTCGGGGCGGCCCGCACGAGCCACGCCATGCCGGCTGTCTTCGACGAGGGACTGGCGCTGTTCGCCGGTCTCAACGTCATCCCCAAGCGGTCGTTCCTCACCGAGTACAGCTGCCGGATCCCGTCGGCTGCCTACTCGAGGCTCATGTCCGGGTGGTTCGACGCCATGGCCACCCTGGGCCTGGAACGGGGGGTGAGCTTCCACCTGGACTTCCATACCATTCCGTTCCACGGCGAGGATGCCCTGATCGAGAAGCACTACGTCTCCAAGCGATCCCGCCGCCAGAAAGGAGTGCTCGCCTTCTTGGCCCAAGACGCCGAGCGGCAGGTGTTCTGCTACGCCAACGCCGAGATCCGACAGGCCGACCAGGACGACGAGATCCTTCGCTTCGTCGAGTTCTGGAAGGCCCGCACCGGCGGGCTGCCGGCCGAGCTCATCTTCGACTCCAAGCTCACCACCTACGCGAAGCTGGACGCCCTCGACAAGATGGGCATCAACTTCATCACGCTGCGCCAGCGCTCGGCGGGCCTGCTCAGTGAGCTCGAGGCGGCCTCCCCCTCTGCCTGGCGGCGCATCGAGCTCAAGTCCGTGAGCCGGGCATACCGCACGCCCAAGATCTACGACCGCCGCGTCGAGCTGCGCGGCTACACGGGCCCGATCCGTCAGATCGCCATCACCGAGCTGGGCCATGAGGAGCCCACCCTGCTCCTCACCAACCAGCTGCGCCGCGGTGCCGTCGGACTGGTCGACCGCTACGCCAGGCGCATGCTCATCGAGAACTCCATCTCCGATGGTGTGGACTTCTTCCACATGGACGCGCTGTCCTCCGCGGTCGCCATGAAGGTCAACTGCGACCTCCAGCTCACCTTGATGGGATCGAGCTTCTACCGCCTCCTCGGCGCCCAAATCGGCGGCGGATACGTCACGGCCGAGTCACGTCACATCTTCCTGACTTCGTCCAGGCCTCGGCCCGGGTCATCGTCACCGACGACGCGGTCGAGGTGCCTTTTGGCAAGCGGGCCCACAACCCCTACCAGCTCGCCGCCGGGTTCGCCAACACCGACGTCACGGTTCCCTGGTGGAAGGGCCGGCGGCTCAGATTGGCATTCTGCTGACGAGAGCCTCCGTGGTGTTTACCCAGAGACCTGACGTCGGAGTCCAGGCTAGGCGGCTTGCCGTCACGCTGGGGCCTGACCAGGCCACGATGATGTGGCTCGGCTACGTTTTCGGTCTTCGTTGGGGGGAAAACCGCAGGGCTCACCGTTGCCTGCTGCAACCTGCTGGCTGGCACGGTAACCGTCCGCCAACAGCTCACTCGGCGCCGGACGCTTTCGGCCCCCAAGTCAACAGCCGGGAACCGAACCCTTGCAGTGCCCTCGTGGCTCATCGACGAGATGGCGCGTTTGTTCGTACGTCGGGGACTCAGCACCGCTCGTGGCTCCACACTCTTGTTTGCTACCGCCGCGGGGACCCCACTCAACTACACGAACTGGCGGCGCGATGTATGGATCCCGGCGCGCCAGAAGGCCGAGCTTCCCTCCCTCAAGTTCCACGATCTCCGCTCGATGGCCGCTACCGCGCTTATCGCCGCAGGCGTTGACGTGAACACGACGCAGCGCCGCCTCGGCCATTCGTCCCCGCAGGTCACCCTCGCGCTCTACGCCAGAGCGACCGCCGCGGCGGACCGGACGGCCGCCGATCTGCTCGGCGAAAGGTTCCGTCCGCGCGATGGACGCGCGATGAGCCAGGGCTTGGCGGAAATTCGAGACACGGTACAGGGGGCCTGACCAGGGAAAACTCGGTGGGGCTAGGTGGACTTGAACCACCGGCGCCGGCGTGGTCAGTGCGAGGAGCGCAGGACGACCTTCTGGGCGAAGGCGACCGGCACGCCGTCACGCTCGCCTCCGATGAGCCACGCCGTGCTCCCCTCGACCGCCACCGCCGCGTAGGAGACGGGTGCCGCGAGGTGACCGACGAGGCGGAACTTCCCAGTCGAGGGATCGAACGACCAGATTGTCGATCCGGTGCTGGGGGTCGAACCCGGCGCGTAGCTGTCGCCTCCGGCAAGGAAGAGCTGCCCGCCCAGGACGAAGGCAGCGGCGCCCTGTACGCCGCGGGGGAGGTACCCGGCCACCTTCGCAGTGTGCGTCGCAGGGTCGATCACCTGTACGACGGCGACCTGCTGGCCAGGGGGAGGCGATGTTGTGGGCGAGGGTGTCGTGTACTCGAGTGTCGTCCCGCCCGGCACCGTCTCGCCGCCGAACACGTAGATCTTCCCGCCGGACGCCGCCACGGTCGCGTAGCGGACGTCGACGGGAAGTGTGACCACGGTCGAGAAGCTCGACCCGTCCTGGGTAGAGAGCACCGCCGTGTCCCCTGTCGATCCGTCGTAGCCGCCCACCACGTAGGTCGTCCCTGCCACGGTCACGGCCTCGGCGTCGGAGCGCACCTGGGGGAGCTGGCCGACCACGACCCCCGACGTGGCCGCACCCGACGCGCTCCCGCCGGCTGCACCGCCCGCTGCTGTGCCGGCTGCTGTGCCGGCTGCTGTGCCGGCTGCTGTGCCGGCTGCTGTGCCGGCTGCTGTGCCGGCTGCTGTGCCGGCTGCTGTGCCGGCTGCTCGCGGAAGGGTGACGGCCTC
>JAJZJY010000557.1 GCA_021809885.1 Actinomycetes bacterium | reverse complement strand
TAGAGGCCACGTCCATGCCCCGAGCCTGTGTTCTTGGCGTTGTCGAGCTGGGACGTGCCACAGTCAGTCGCCGCACGGCGAGATCGAGCAACCTGGTGAGGGCGGGATTGAGGGGCGAGCAGCAGAGAGCGGCTGTCGTCGTCTACGCCGGCTCTGCCCGTCCAAGACCTCACCGCCGGCCCCTGCCGAGGGCGGCGCGTCGTCGTTCGAACTCTTCGTCGTCGATCTCCCCCTTGGCGTAGCGCTGCTCCAGGGCGGACAGCGCGTCGTTCCCCGATGAGGGCCTGCTTTGGCTCCGGTCGATCGGGATCCGGCGGTCACCGGCCAGGGCTCTGAACGCCAACACCGCGAGCAGGACGATCATCGCGGCCACCAGCACCCAGACAACGATGACTCCGGCGTCCCAGGTGCCCGGGCTCACCATGCGGTCCATGAAGTTGGTCATCAGGCCTCCTCGCCGCCCATGGGGTCAACTACACGACGTCGTACTCATCATCGCAGCATTTGTGTGCCCGCCGCCACCGGGCGGATTTGAGGGGCCGCCGGCGGTGTCATACAGGTCCGTGCCGGTATCTCGACCGTGTGCTCAGCCTTCTTCTGCCGATGCCGTCAAGGCGATGCGGCGTCGGTGCCGTGGCCGCCTCGTGGCTCAGGAAGCCGGCTTCTGGCTGGAGGCAGGCCCGTTGCCAGTGGTCGGCTGGCCCATCATCGAGCCCGCTGTCCCGGTGCCGCTCATCATCTGCGAGCTGTCCATCAGCTGGAGCATCTGGGGGTAGAGGGTCTGGAACTCGGCGCGGGCCTGGGGCGACAAGCCGGCCAGCATCTCCGACATCATCGGGGAAGTGCCGGCCGGCCCTTGGGTACCTGGCGAAGCGCTTCCCCGGGCGGGGCCGTCGTGGTGGATACCGTGGTGATGGTTGTGGCGGCAGTGGCCGCGGTGAGCGCCGGGGCCGAGACCCCTCCGGTTGGGTGGACCCAGCGGTATGTCCGGCCGAGCCCGGGGTGGCTGCGAAGGCGACGCCGGCAAAGACGGCGGCTGACACTCCGAAGGCAGCCCCTGCGGTGACCCAGCGGGTGGTGTGCGCAAACCTCATCGTTCTCTTTCTTCCTGTTGGCTCTCTCCGACGGAGCTCAACCTACGAGGGGCCGGTGAAGATCCGGCGAAGACTCGGCGCGTCCCTTGTGCTCTTTGCGGAAGGCGGATCGTGAAGGTCGCGCCCCCTCCGGGCTCGCTCGTGACCGCCACCGTGCCGCCGTGTGCCTCGACCAGCCCCTTGACCACGGCTAGGCCGATCCCCGATCCCCCTGCCCTGGCGTGCGAACCTCGGAAGAAACGCTCGAACACACGGGGCAGGTCCTCCGGCGCGATGCCTGGCCCGTCGTCGGCTACCTGCAGGCTCGCTCCGGTTCCATTACCCGCCAGCTCGACGCGGATGGTTCCCCCGGGCGGGACGAACTTGGCGGCGTTGGAGCACAAGTTGGTGACCACCTGGCGCAGCCGGACGGGGTCGCCCTCGACGGCTACCTCGGACAAGCGGCGTTGGACCGACAGTCCCTTGTCGCGCGCATCGGCCCGGTGAACTGCGCGACCGCCTCATCCACCAGGGAAGCCAGCTCCACCGTCCCGCGTTCGAGAGCGAAGAGGCGCCGTCGGCCGAGGCCAGGGTCTCCAGGTCGCTACCAGGCGGGCGAGGCGTAGCGTCTCTTCGTGCCGGGAAGGCAGCGTCATGCGGCTTGGCGCAGCGAGGCCGTCTTGGAGGGCCTTGAGCTGGCTCTGGAGCACGCTGAGTGGTGCGCGCAGCTCGTGGGCGACGCCTCCGGGCGAAGCTGCAGCGCAGCATGTTCTCGGCCTCGACCGCGTCGGCCATCGTGTTGAAGGCGGCGGCCATCTCGCCGAGTTCGTCGGCGGCGCGGTGCTCCAGGCGCGCGGATCGCTGGCCGGCAGTGAGGGAGCGGGCGGCGGCAGTGAGGGAGCGCACTGGGGCGGCCACCCGGCGGGCCAAGAAGATCCCGACGAGCACGGCCGCGAGGCCGCCGCCGATCCCCGTGAGGAGCACAAGTCGCTCGACCGAGGACCGAAAGGCATGGCCGATAGCAGGTGGCCCGGCAGCAGGCATGCGGACGAGGGCGGTGCCGGCCCGGGAGCCGGAGACCATGATCGGAACCCGCGAAGCGGACCCGAGGGCAGGGATCCCCATCAACGCCCGGTCCATGGCCGCCATGGCCCCGCCCGTTCCAGCCTGCGACGACCAGACGAGCCAGCCGCGTGCGTTAAAGACGCTCACCTCCTCGTCGGCCACGGCGGCCAGCGGGTCGAGCGAGGCGAGCGCGCTCGGCTTCCGGCCCCTCACGTCGCGGTAGGAGGCGGCCAGCGCGGCCACCAGCTCACCACGGCGAGCCTGCTGCTGGGCCGAGACGTAGTCGGTGAATCGGGCCCCGAACGCCAGGTTGACCACCACCGCGATGAGCGCGGCGGTCCCGAACCCAGCCGCGGCGAAAGCCAGGGTGAGGTGAAGCGCAAGCGACCTACGCATCGGGCAACACGGTGAGCTTGTAACCGACACCCGTCACCGTCGCCACGAACCGTGGTGACGATCAGGGTCCACAGCAACAGCGAGCCCTCCAACGCCGACCACATCCCGGTGATGCGGAACAGAAGCGGCGTGCCGAGCCCGTCGTTCTGGGCGCCGGGAGATCTGGCGGGCAGCGAAGAGGATGGGGGCACCCACGCTGATCGCCCGGATCAAGGGGTGCCGTTACGCCTTGTTGAAGAACCCCGAGCACCTGACCGACAAGCAGCAGGCCGGCCTCGCCCGGGTCGCCCAGGTGAACAAGACCCTCTACCGGGCCTACTTGCTCAAGGAGCAATTTCGTCTGGTGTTCCAGCTGCGCGGGAGGGCGGCCATCGGGGCCCTCGACGACTGGTGCGCCTGGGCCGGACGATGCCGGATCCCCGCCTTCGTCGACCTCTACTACCGGGTCGTCGAGCACCGGCACTCCATCGTCGCCACCCTGACCAACGACGGCCTGTCCAACGCGCTGGTGGAGAGCACGAACACCAAGCTGCGCCTTCTCACCCGAGTGGCCTACGGGTTCCGGTCCACCGACAACCTGATCTCGCACTGCCTGCTCCACCGGAGTGGCTACTGCCCGCCACTACCGGGTCGCAAGCAGGCTGCGTGATCGACCCACGGATCAGTCAGGAGAGCCGTCTCGCAGCGGATCTGCGATCGGCTGGGCCCGGGGGCGGTGAAGAGCTTCTTCTGGCGCTAGCAGGCCCGACTGCCGCCCCCCTTTACCCGGGCCGATCCGCGCGCCGGTTACATCTACGAGCTGGCCTTTCATCTGCCAGTTGGAGATCTCCGACACCCGTGTGTTCGATCATCCCGCAGCGGGTCGGGGGTTCTTCGAGGGGCCGATCCGCGACCACCTGGACCTGGGGAGACCATTGATGGTCTCGGTCATCTTCGGCTGTCGGGTGGACCGGCGCACCCCCGGAACGCTTCAGAGCAAGGTGCTCACCAAGGGAGTGGAGCCCGAGGTCTGCTGCCACTATCGGTCGTCGAGGATCAAGCAGTATCAAAGAGCAACATGCTCTTCGGATCGAGACGGTGATCTGCGACACCAAGGACTTCGGGATCGGCAGGCGGATGAACCAGGCGAACTGGAGAGCCCAAAGCTCAGGGAGGGCCGCGCCAGCCTGACCGCGCTGGCGAGGTGCGCCCAGGCCTGGCCGGCGCGACGTGGGACGGGCGGCGCAAGACCCGGCGCCGGCGGCGGCGCCATCCTGCTCCCGTCACCACCACCAGCGCCACCAGCACCGCAGCCGCTGCCATCAGCCCACCGGAGCCGGAGCCGTGGTGGTGGGCGGTGGCGCCCGACGCCAGGGTGGAGCTGGTCGGCGGCGTGCTGGTCGTGGTCGGGTTGGTGGTCGCCGGCGTCGCGCTGGCCTTCGAAGTTGATGGCTTTCACCACGCGGCCGTTCTTCACCTCCAGACAGGGAATGATGCGGTGGGCTAGCATGCGCGGAGCACGTCTTCCAGCGCGCCAGCATC
>JAJZJY010000556.1 GCA_021809885.1 Actinomycetes bacterium | reverse complement strand
CCGCTGGCGAACCAGCACCGCAGGTTGTTGACCGCGAAGGTGCTTCGCAGATCGTGCACCCTGGGGCCGTGTCCGCGCCCGCCGTGGGGGATGTGGGCTTGCCACAAGAAGCGGCGGAAATTGTGTCCGACGTTGCCGAGGGTGAGCGGCCGGCCAGCCCTGCCGGGGAAGAACCACTCCTGCATGCTCGGGTGGCCGGCGACGCGGGTGTGGTAGTCGCCGAGCCTGGTGCGTAGCGCCTCTGAGACCGGCACTTGGCGGTCTTTGCCGCCTTTCGCGTCGCGGATCTGGAGCACGCCGGCGTCGATGTCGACATCGTCGGCTCGGAGCAGGCGCGCTTCGGAGCAGCGCAGACCGCACGCGTAGATCGTGCGGAACAGCACCGGCATGACCAGGTGGCGCAGCGGGGCCTCCGAGCAGTAGTGGCAGCGGTCGGTTTGGCTGAACAGCGCCGCCAGCTCAGCGTCGGTGTAGATGTGCGGGACGTAACGGGCTGGCCTTTCCAGTGCAGACCGGGGCAGCAGGTAGGCCGCGACGCCTCGCCGAGTGAGCCAGCGGGACAGTTCCCTTATCGGCGCGGCCAGCGCCTGGAGGGTCGCGGGTTGGACGTCTCGCCGGCGCGCCGACCCGATCCACGCCTGCACCGACTCCTCGGTGAGCGTGTCCAAGCCGGGGAACTCGCTGCGACTGAACACCTCGAACCGGGCCAGCACCTGCTGCTCAGCGTGGTACTTGTAGCCGACGGCGTGCTTTTCGGCCACCAGGGCCGTGATCGCCTCGGCGAGCGTGGTGCCGGCGGTCATCGTGTCACCCCTGATGCCGCCGCGTCGGGGTCCAGGGCACACTTGGCCAACAGGCCCAGGGAGGACTTTAAGTACACGCCCGTAGCCGTGACCGACTGGTGGCCGAGGATGTCGGCGATCTGCTCGATCGGCGTGCCGTTCTCCAGCAGCCGGGTCGCGAGAGTGTGCCTGAGCGAGTGCATGCCATGGCGGCGTTTCTCACCCAGCGGGACATGCGCAGCCCGAGCGTGCTTGACCAGGATCTGGTGCAGGTGGTCCTGATCGGAGAACGGGCCGATCGGGGCGGTATGGCGAATGAACACCTCCGGGCAATCGCATCGCGGACGGCCGGAGCGGATGTAGTCGATGACCGCCCAGCCGACGTCTTTGAGCAGTGGCAACTGCACCCGGTGACCGGTCTTGGCCTGCACCACCGACAGCCGGTTGCCCGGCCAGTCGAGATCGGAGAACCGGAGCCGTTTGACGTCGATGCCGCGCAGCCCGAGCCTGGTGATGAGCAAGATCAAGGCGTAGTCCCGTTTGCCGCTGGGGTTGGCGCGGTCGACCGCTTCGAGAATCTTGGTCACCTCGCCGGGCTCCCACACCGAGGGGATCCTGGCCTGCCTGGTCGACTTTGCCGCCGGGACCACCGCCAGCACAGCCCCGTCGACCAGTCCGTCGCTGCCAGCGAACCGCAGGAACGACCGGACAGCGCACAGCTTGTGCTCCACGGTCTTGGCCTGGTAGCCGGCCAGCGTGGCAACGAACGCGTCGATGACCCTGGTGTCCAAAGCGGCCAGGCCGCCCCGCCTGCCGGTGAACGCGAGGAACTCACCTGCCACGGTTCCATAGGCCCGCACAGTCGATGCAGCGCAGTCGCCTGCTTGCAGCCACGTCTGAAACCTGGCCAGCGTGTCGGCCTCGTCGGCGGCCAACTTGTCCACGGTTCGGGAATAGCGGCGCAGCACCGCTCCATGGACCGCGAAATCGTCGAGCATCTGCGCGACCCGGAACAGGTACACATCGGTCGGCTTCAGCGTGCCGGCCTGTTCCTTGGCGAAAAACCCACCGCAGGCCTCGTCGACCCACGTCATCGCCACATCGAGGGAGAACTCCTCCACCCCACTGGTTTCGAAGAACTTCTCCAGGCGACGCCAGCAGCCCCGATACCACACCATCGTCGAGGCCTTGTAGCCCAGACGCACCAGCTCGGCATCCAGCCCAGACACCAGTTCGGACGCAGCAACCATGACAGCGACCTCCAATCACGAAGGCCCGGCACCATGCCGAGCCGCGTGACCAGAGTGCCCCCGGATTATGCGCAGTGCTCGACCACCACCACCGTCCCTACCAGCGACAACGTCCGGACGCTATCCATAACCCAGCGCTGTTCATAGGGCGGCTTATGTGCAGCTGTACATAACGATCCTTGAGGGGTTCCTCGATCCCGCGCGACTATGGTGCCATCCACGTTCTGAAGAGGTGCAACCAGCCACCGCTTTATGTAGAGGATAACCCACTGCAGATCGGTGTGCCGTTCTACCGCCTTCAGCAAGAGACTATGGTCAATGGTGTCAAAGAACGATTTCAGGTCCAAATCTATGACCCAATCGTTGCCCCAACACCGTTTCCTACATGTTGCTACCGCGTCCAACGCTGATCGCCCTGGCCGGTACCCATAAGAGTCGGGATGGAACATCGGTTCCACGTTCGGCTCCAGGTACATACGAACGACCGTTTGGGCAATCCTGTCGGCCACGGTAGGCACGCCTAGGATTCTGACCCCTCCTGCTTTCTTCGGTATCTCGACAGCTCTGACCGGCGGTGGGAAATAGCTCCCAGAGGACATGCGATTCCAGATCTTGTAGAGGTTCCCCTTGAGGTCCCTCTCGAAGTCCGCTATCGACTCCTCGTCGACACCAGCCGCTCCCTTGTTGGCCTTGACCTTCTCGTACGCCTCGACGACCCTCCACTTGGAGATGTCGAACGGCTTGTCCTTTTCCTTCAGCTTTGGCTTGCTCACCGGCTCATCCCACCCAAGGCAGTTGACCTGAGACCAAGACCTGGATGGCCCGCCCCCTTCGCTCCAGCCCCATTACAGGGCCTTCATCGCTACTGCGGGGCGGTCCGCCCCTGCGTCCCGCAACCGGTACTCAACCCCTCGTGGTTTCTGCCACTTGGGGGTCTCCCTCTTGACGACCGGGGGGCCATTGACCCAAATGAACGGTCGCACCTTTCGGGATCGCAGGTTCCCACGTTCCGCACCAGAGCCTGAGCCAAGCTCGTGCCCCCTCCATGCCGGACACCGCCTGGGCAGTAGACAGGTTGCCCCCAGGCTCATCCCGGGCCAAGTCCACACGGCCTCGGTTTTGATGTCGTCCATGCGCTTTCGACATGTCATCAGGGGTTTACTTTCGTTCACCTTCTTGGCTCCTACCTGACGAGGTCACGCCTCGCCTTCTCCGCAACGCTCACCACCCCGGCCATTGAGCCGACGCAGCTTGCGGTGGTTTGCAGCCTCCCCCTGCAGGGCGGCTGCGGATGGTCGGTTCATCCATCTCTGGTACAGCACCGCTTCGAGAAGTCTCTTTGACCTACGTCATGTCTTCGAGTCTCCTTTCAGCGCTCGTGGCGCAATGGACCTACGCGCTTTGGTCGCCGATCCGTGCCTGTTCTGCAGGACCAGCGCAGAGATTCTCGGAGTCAGCGGAGTCGGTCTGACGCTCCTCGACGGTGTCCACCTCTACGGCCAGCTCGCCGCCAGCGATGACATCGCAGTCGGTCTCGAGTGGACCGAGTTCGCGCTCGGTGAAGGACCACGGGCCACTGCTGCCAGGACCGGATCGGCGGTGCTCGAAGGCGACATCACCGCCGCGGAGGACCGTTACCCGCTCTTTGCTCAAGCGGCGCGGCTTCTCGGAGCCAACGCGATCTTCATCTTTCCCGTCGGCTCGAGCCTGTCGGTGATCGCCACCCTCAGCCTCTACAACTGCACGTCGGGAGATCTCTCACGCGCGCAGTTCGTCGCTGCTTCGATGCTCGCCGCCGCTGCCGCTCCAATGATCCTCAGCGCGACGTCGGCGGACACCACCGGTGAGGCGGTCCCACACGAGCTCTCGCGCGTGGGCAGGGACCGAGATAGCGTCCATCTCGCGTCGGGCCTTGTCGCCGAGCAGCTCCACGTCTCGATGGCCGATGCGCTCGCAGCGCTTCGAGCCCGTGCGTGGGCTACGAACCAACCGCTCTTGGAGCTAAGCGCCGCTGTCATCGAGC
>JAJZJY010000555.1 GCA_021809885.1 Actinomycetes bacterium | reverse complement strand
GCGTGGTCACCGACTGGCGGAACAGCTAGTCCGTGAAATCGCAACCGAGGACGCGGTCGAGATGGCGAAGTCACCTGCTGACCAACTGCTCGATCAGATGAGCCCTGGAGCGACCGCGTTCTTCCAGGTGAAGATCGCCGAACAGAGGTTGCGAAGCCTCCGAGAAAGGGTGTCAGACCAGTTAACGGGGAGGCCGATTCTCACGGCGGGACTCATCGCCTACGGACTCGGCGCGGTTCTCGGCTTAGCCGCTGGCCTCATCGCCCTCTATCACTGAACCAGGCATGTCTTCCGCGCTGGCGTGCCGTGCCCGTTTCTCCAAGCAGTAGTAGCGATGGCTGTCCTCGAACGGCCATTCCTCGATGTGTTACTTGAGTCGGCGGAGCGCATCCGCAGCGGCGTCGCGGAGCCACTTCCGGTCTGTGGGCGAAGCACCCATCTGCACTGCGATCGTTTCGGCGATGTCCAGCGTCGTCGGTCCGCCAGGTCCGTGGCTCTCTTTGCAGACATAGCGGTCCAGCCCGCACTCCGCCACCGGCAGCCGCCCAGTCGACGCCGTTTCCGTCCAATCTTGCCTTTCGGTTGGCAAGCTCCTCGCCTGGCATCGGCTCCTGCCCAGCGGGCAGGAGACCACCCAAGGTGGCGCTCAGGCAGCTGATGCGGACTGCTTGCAGTCTTGAGCGCGGGAGTCGGTCCAGTTCGTGCTTGGTAGGAGGGATGCGCTCGAGGTCGCCGATCGTGACAGGGTGTGCGACGGCTGCAGCCAGTTCAGCCATGGTCCAACCGAGATCCAGGGCGGCCGGTGCCGTACTGGTGAGCGATGCAGGAACCGTACCTGCGGGGCCCGAGGGTGGCGGTGCCGGGTGCCCAGTGCCGGTGCCGACGTGCTGCGGGCCGGCGATCTGTTGGACGGCGCTGGAAGCGGTGACTTCGACCGGATGGGGGGTGTCGTCTACCGCCATGGCGCATCCCCCTCTGTATAGTCGAGCAGGTGCTCTTTACGGGCGATCGCACATGGCGGTTGCCGCCAACCCACGCCCGTCACCTGGCCATCTCGTCGATGAATGGTCCGTCCACGACTTCAGATCTGGCGCCGACGTAGATCAGCCGACCAGCCGCCCGTCGGTCGTATCCGCTGCGTTTGGAATCGGCGAGCGTTTCGGGATTGATGCCAACGACGCGGCAGACGTTCTTCAGGGGAGCCCCGAGATCGGGGTTGAAGACCAGGATGCGGCTACGCGGGTTGCTACGCCGGATGAGGTCGTTGAAGTGCTCGTCCGCCAAGGCGAAGGAGTAGCCGACGATCACGATGACGTCGGCTTTCTGGAGGCGGTCGTCGACCTCGACCCACGTGCGGAGCTGTTCGCGGGACATGACGGGCTTGAAGCTGGTCGGTGGCACGATGGCCGGGAGGTCGATGGCACCGGGCTCTCGCACGTCCATGCGGAGGGTTCCCAGGAAGGTGGCGATGGTCGGAATGTCGGTCGCCTGCCGGAGTGCCGGGTCGTCCGTCACCACCTGCCGATCGTCGACACGCAGGTAACGGTCGAGCCGGCCGTGGAAGAACCTCACCTGCTTGACGATGGCTGGGGGGAAGAAGTTGGTGTAGTTGAAGGTGACGAGATCGCCACCGATCGACGGGAGCTTTGGGTAGATCGAGCCGTCGAGGGGCACGCGGTTCGCCGAGCGGCTCCGCAGGAACGCCCACAGCATCCATGCGAGGTACAGGTAGGTCTTCTGATCGGCGGGCCGGCCAGCCGAGAAGAGCATGAAGTAGGTCGAGAGGAGCTGTTCCACGTTGCTCGTCGCCTCGACGAACAGGGTAAGAACGTCGCGCTCTCGGTCGCTCAGCTGATCTCCTCGCATGAGCGCTTCGCGGAACGCCGTCCGGAGGGCGTCCCCAGGGAGTTGAGTTAGCGAGAGGCGCTGGGGGTCGAGGATGGGCTCGGACTCCCCGGCATCTCGGCTTTGACCCGACAACCGGGCCAGCCCGGCGAGACTCGCAGCGGAGAGCTGGTTGCTGGTTGCCATCTCGCAGAGCTGGTGGATCAGATCCCCGACCGGAGCCATCGTCTCATCGGATCTGAGCTTGTCCACCACTGAGGTCAGCGTGGGCACGACATCGCCAGCCGAAGTGAACAGGTCGTTCAGGAAGACGTTGCTCTGGTCGCCCGCGTACTTGTCGAAGGTGAAGCGCAAGTACGGCAGCTTTGAACGAAGTGCCTGGTCGATCGGCGCACCATCCGCATGGCTGAACGCGGCCAGCTCCGGTGCCAGTCCCGCGACGGTCGGGAGGCGGTACGGTACGTCGACACCGGCGCCAAGCACGATCACCCGCCGACCGATCGATTCCGTTGCGGTCGATGTCGGAGCGAGCGGGCGTCCGGTCGCTAGGTTCGGAGTCTCTGTCGTGTGTGGCCGGGCGGGCCTCGGGCGTCGCCGTTTGGGCATCAGTCCGCAATTCTTCTTCCTACGGGCAGCCGATGCATGCTGGTCCGATGGGGAACGGCCTGACGCTGCACACCCTCGGGACTACCTCGACCGAAGGCATCGCCAACTTACGCATTACGGTTCCTCGCCACCCGCGAGCGAGCCGAGGATCGCGGCAGCATTCGAACCGAGTGCAGTTCCCAGCATCGACGCCAGAACGCCGCCCACCTCCAGTAGTCCAATCAAGGTGGGTCGGACGTCTTGGTCCTCCTGGATGCCTGCATTCAGAACGTTATCGGTGAGCCCTCCTCCGCCGTGCTCAAGATACGAAGTGACGACCGCTGCGGCCCGAGCCCGCCCGTGGCGGTTCGGACCCGCCATCCCTCGCGGTGGGATCGGCCTCCTGCCGAGAGCCTCGATTGGGTCCGGTTGCAAAGCAGCTGCTTCGATGCGGTCCAGCTCACTAGCGATGGGGAAGGTCTGCCATCTGAACGTTGCCGGGTCAGTTCCCAGGTGGCTGAGGACGCAGGGATTGCCATCGTCGTGGGCGACGCGCTCCATCTGTGAGCGCAGGCGCGGGATCGCCTCAACCAGGTGGGCAATTCGGACACGCACGTTCTCGTCTTCGATCGCGCGGAACTCAAGCGTCGCGTCCTCGAGCAGGGGGAGGAGGTCGAACTGCGCCGGCCAGTCGTCGAGGAGGGCCATCGCGTGCCGGTTCCAGGCAAAGTGCGCCGACCGCAACTCCGTCTGGTTGAGGACGAGGCCGAGCCTCAGGCCATCGGCACCGTCCGAGGCAAAGGTGATAGCCCCAAGTGGTGGACCGGAGTGCTGGGCGTAGTCGCGAAGGTTGTAGAGGAACCGGTAGGCCGCGCTGCGGTCGAACGAGGTGTGTTGCACGGTCCTGAACCGGTGGCCGGCGTGAGCGCCAAGCGTGTTGACCGACACGCTCTTTGAGCATGACGGCGACGTGGTAGGTGAGCATGGGGGACCCCTACGACGAAACGACCAAAGTCCCCCGCGTGCCGCGCCGGGACTTCAGGGCGCGATCAAGCCCCCCAGCAAGCTGGCGGGCGGAGTCCATGATTGGGCCCGTGACGCGGTCGGGGCGCCGGCGTCAAGACGCTGCGGTCACACCTCGGCACGGCGGGCACCAAGTCGGTGCGCTGTTCCCTTCGGTCTTGACCCCGCCTTGGTCTCAGGGGCCGGGCGAGCTGCCGCAGAAGACGAGTCCGAGCCCGTAGCGCACAGCCAGCTCGGCGGGATCGCGTGGACCGAGTCGTCGGACGCCGGCGGAGACGGCGGTGCCGAGCGCCTCGAGCGCGCTGGCGAGGGCAGAGCCGCTCGGAGCGATCGGGGACAGCTCTGCGTCGAGCGCGTACGCCCAGCGGGTCGCCATCGTGCGCAGCTCCTCGGTGAGCTGGGTCGCTCGGCGCAGCCAGCCCCGGACGGTGCCCGGTGGTCGACCGAGCCGTTCGGCGATGCGTCGGTGACCGTCACCGCCCGCCTTCGCTCGCAGAGCCTTGAGCACGACCTCGGCGGCGTCCCGGCGGCGAGGCAGGCACCATGCCGGCAGCAACACCGCGCTCAGCGCACAGCTCGGGCAGTGCCCCCGTCGGGGTCGCAGCC
>JAJZJY010000554.1 GCA_021809885.1 Actinomycetes bacterium | reverse complement strand
CGCAGCCACGCCTCCTCGCCCTTGGAGACGGTGGCGGCGACCGCGTCGACGAGGGTGAGCGAGTGCACGTTGCGCGCCGCTGTCTGGCGGAGCTCGCCGATCAACGGCCGCTGCAGGCCGGCGACGGTGGCCTCCAGGCGCGGGGCAGCTTGATGGGAAACGGCGGCGGGCTGGGCCCGAAGCACGACGATGACGCGCTGGGACACGTTGCGAGAAAACGCCCGTGCCTCGGCGGCGCTGAGGCGTGGGGCCGTCGCCGGGGCGGTGGCCAGCGGCGCCGCCCTCCCCCCCGGCGGCGAAGCCGCCGCGACGCCGGCAGGCGCAACCACGAGGGCGGAGGCACCCAGCAGGCAGCCCAACCACCGAATCGAGCGAATAGACCGAGTCGACCTAATCCTCCGCATTGCACCGATTCCTTGTCGAGTCCGAGAAGCGGCAACCTAGGCGCCTGGAGAGCGGCGCGTCAACGAACGCCGGCCCGGGAGGCGTCGATCGCGTTGCGCCGGGTGTGGCATGCCTCAAGTCCGGCTGCTGAATGCCGATAAGCCCACCACGGCTCCCGCCAATGGGTCCACTACGGTCCGGAGGTGCGGGGATAGCCGGAATGCCCGACGCGGGTAACCGGCAGCAGGAGGTCGAGGTAGAAGAAGTCGAGGTGCAGGAAGTCGAGGTGAGCGTGAGCACAGAGCCGGACCACACGCCCAGGCAGCGCAGCCGGCCCCGATGTTTCCGGTGCACGGGGTGAAGTCACCTGTCTTCGTAGGCGGCGCATCCCGGGGCCCGGTGGCCGCCGGGGCGCGGGAGGCGGCGTCCCACACCGACGCGGGAACCCCTCTCGCAGCTGCGCCGCCAACCGGCGCCCCGGTGGTGCCTGTCGTCGTTTCCCTGCGCGAGCTCGGCGCCGATCCCGTAGCTCGAGTGCAGGAGCTGACATCCGCCCACCGGGACGTGGCGCTGGTGGTCGTCGCCGATGAGAGCCTGAGCGGTGCTGACCGGCGGGCCCTGATCGGCGCCGGGGCGGAGGACGTGGTGCGGGCGGAGGGCCCCGGATGGCGGCTGGACGCCGCCATCGAGCGGGCCCGCCGCTCGGCAGACGTGAGGAGCGGGGCGGACCGCCAGCGCCTGCTGCACGGCTACTCCGTCGAGGCATGGACCGTCCTCGGCTCCGACGCCGCGGTGATCGACCGCGGCATCGGCCGATCGATCGGGGCCGGGGCGTGGGCGCCCTTCAGCCAGGTGGCGGACGGCAGCGCCGAGGAGTTTGCAGCCGCCATGGGGATGGCGTCGTCCTCTCCCGGCCAAGCGGTTTGGCTCGACGAGGCCTCCATCGTCGACGCCCAGGGCACGAGCCACGACGTGGAGATCGTGCTCTCCGACCTGAGCGGCGAACCGAGCGTCGGGGGGATCCTCGTCCTCTACTGGGACATCGAGCGCCGCGTCCGGGCTGCGGCGGCGGCGGCGTTCCAGGCGACGCTCCTCGCGGCCGTGGACCAGGCGGTCGTCGCTGTCGACCCACGCGGATGCCTCGTCTACTGGAACGACGCGGCCGCCCGGCTGTACGGCTGGACCGCCGAGGAGGCGCTCGGACGGCATTTCATCGAGCTGTTCGCGGGCAGGAAGGAAGTGCCGGCGGGACCCGCCGCAACAGCCCTGGCAGAAGCCCGGAAATGGTCAGGAGAGAGCTGGGCGTGGGACCGCGCGGGCCGCCATTTCCCCGCTGCCATCTCGGTGACACCCGTGACCGGTGCCGACGGCGAGGTGGAGGCAGTGATCGCTGTTTGCGATGACATCAGCGAGCGGCGGGAGACCGAGGAAGCGCTGCGGCGGTTGGCGGCCGTGGTCGAGTCGTCCGGTGACGCCATCATCTCCTTCGACCTCGACGGACATGTCACCACATGGAATCCCGCCGCCGAGGGCCTGTACAGAAGGTCGGCAGGGGATGTCGTCGGCCGCTGCTGGCCCGAGCTCACCCCCGCCGGCGCACAGGCAGAGGTCCTGGCACTCGTCGAGGCCGCCGCCGAGGGCCGCTCCGCCCACGCCGTGCGCACCCGCCAGCTCCGCAAGGACGGCACCGCCGTGCCCGTCGCCGTCACCGTCGCGCCGCTGCACGGCAAGGGTGGGTGCATCGTCGGCCTGTCGGCCATCGTCCACGACGTGACCGAGGAGGTCCTGGCGGCCGAGCACCGGGCGAAGGCCGAAGCGAGGTTCCAGGCGGCCTTCGAGCAGTCGAGCCACGGCATGGCCCTCGCCGACCGCGAGATGCGGGTGACGGCGGTCAACCCGGCGATCTGCTCGCTGCTCGGGCGCAGCGAGGCCGAGTTGCTGAGCGACGGGTGGGCGAGGTTCCTGCACCCCGACGACCCACCCGCGGGCACACGGCGGTGGAGAGCTTCCGACGAAAGAGGGGCCCCTCACCCTCCCGCGGTGGTCGCGGGCGACACGGCGGGTGGCGGCGCTCCGGCGGCGGGCGCCTCCATCCCTGCCGGCGAGGAGCTGCCGGCGCAGTTCCACAGGGAGCGGCGTTTCCTCCGCCGGGACGGCACCGTCGTGACGACGGTCGTCGATGCCAGCCTCGTGCGGGACCCCGACGGCGCCCCCGCCTGGTACATGATCCAGTTGCAGGACGTGACCGCCCACCGGCGGGCGGAGGCGGAGCTCGAGCACCGCGCCCTGCACGACGACCTGACCGGGCTGCCCAACCGTGCCCTGATCGCGGGGCGCCTCGACGCCGCCCTCGCCGCCAACGACGGGCGCGGCGTTGGCGTGGTGTTCGTGGACATCGACGGCTTCAGCCACATCAACGACGTCCTCGGCCATGACACAGGCGACAGGGTCCTCGTCGAGATCGGCTCCCGGCTGCAGCGGGCAGTCCGCTCGGACGACACCGTGGGGAGGTTCGGGGGTGACGAGTTCGTCTTGATCTGCGAGGGCATGGACGTCGAGGAGCTCGCTGCGCTCTCGGAGCGGATCTCCGACTCGGTGGAGGCGCCGATCACCGTGAAGGGCCACCGGATGCCGGTGCGCGTCGGGCTCGGGATCACCATGAGCCGCCCGGGCAGCACGAGCGGGTCGCTGCTCTCCGAGGCCGGCGCGGCCGTGAGCCGGGCCAAGGAGCTGGGGCGAGGGCAGGCGGCGGTATTCGACGAGAGCCTGCGCGCCAAGGCCGTCGCCCTGCTCGAGGGTGAGCAGGCGTTGCGTGCCGCCCTCGACCGCGGCGAGATCGTCCCCCACTTCCAACCGGTGGTGGATCTCGCCTCGGGCAAGCCTCGCGGCTTCGAGGCGCTCGCCCGGTGGGTGCGGGGCAACGCCGCCCCTGTCCCCGCCGAACATTGGATCACCATGGCCCAGAAGAGCGGCCTCATCGTCGAGGTGAGCGAGGTCATCCTCGCCCGGGCCGTCGCCGACGCCGCCGAGTGGAACCGCCGCTTCCCCGAGCAGCGATGCTGGGTCTCCGTCAACGTCGACGCGTCCCAGCTCGTCGAGACCAGGCTCGCCGAGATCGTGGACCACATGCTCGGCGTCGCCGGGCTCGACCCCCACCTGCTGCACCTGGAGATAACCGAGACCGTGGTGATGGACGACATCGACGCCTCCGTGGCGGTCCTCCAGGATCTGCGCAACCTCGGCGTCCATCTCTGCATCGACGACTTCGGCACCGGCTACTCGTCGCTGTCCTACCTCCGCCACCTGCCGGTGGACGCGCTGAAGATCGACCGCAGCTTCGTGGCGGAGCTGGGAACGGCGGACGGCGACCCCTCGATCGTGCGGGCCGTCGTAGGCCTCACGCAGGTCTTGGGCCTGGCGTGCGTCGCCGAGGGAGTGGAGACCGAAGCGCAGCGCGATGTGCTTCGCGGCGTCGGCTGCCCCCTCGGCCAGGGCTACCTCTGGAGCCGTCCCCTACCGGCAGCTGACGCCGGCGCGTGGCTGGCGGCCGCCGGCAACCCCGCCGGCGGCCGCCCCGACACCACCCCGGCGGCGTTCGGAGCCCGGAGGAAACGGCGATCCGGGGCGGGCCGGCGCCGGTAGCAGGCGACACGTCCGGGCACCCGACCCGGGTTAG
>JAJZJY010000553.1 GCA_021809885.1 Actinomycetes bacterium | reverse complement strand
TTCCGATCTACCGCTATGAGCTGCGCGTGGTGTTGGTGCTCCACTACGTCAGCAATGGCAGGGTCCGCGTCCTGGGCTTCGTCGTAGAGGATAACGTCCCAACCGGACAACGACGGCTTCGAGAGTTGCCACTGCTTCAGGTACACGTCGTGGGTCGGGTGGCACTTGCCCTTCGGCCCCGCAGTCAGGTCTGCCCACGCTCTTCTCGCCAGTGGCAGGAGGCGGCGGGCGAGGGAGGTGGCCTCGACGTCGGCCAACCCCTCGGGAGGGAAGAAGTGGCGAGCGGTGATCTCGGTGTCTGCTGACCGGCAGAATCGGGCCACCATGCCCATCGCGAGCGACGCCTGAGCCGCGGCGGAGAAGATGCGCTCTGCGTCGAAGCCAAAGTCGCCGCGGACGCCAAGAATCCGGGCGGTGTCCGCACCCCGCAACCTCGGGCCATTCAGCCGGTCACGCATCGGAGCACCGAACTTCCGGTAGGCGAGAGCATGGGCGGTCTTGGCGGTCACATTGCTCGGGAAACTCTTCTCCGCCTCGACCTGGATGGCCTTGTTGTAGGCGACGTAGAGCATCCTGGTCCGCGGCCGTGCTTCCGCGATCATCCTCAGGGTCGAGGTCTTGCCGGTTCCGGCCCCCGCCGAGATGGCAACCGTCTTGCCGGTGGCGGCCGCGTCGATGATCGCTTGCTGTTCTGGGGTCGGCGCCAACCCGCTCACAGCTCAACCCCTCCATGGTCGAGCCGGTAGCTGTGGTCGAGGGAGGGGACAGGACTCCCGAACGCGGCGAAGCGGTCGAGCGGGTCGGTGAGCACCGAGCGGGTGAACCACCGGTAGGACCGGTACTGCTCGTCGGTCAGCACCACCCTGGTCGGGCCACTCTGGACCGCCTCGGTGAGCCGGTCCGCCTGTGCGGAGCGGGAGCTGACAGCGCAACGGTAGAGCAGGTCGAGCCGGGAGAGGGTCTGCGCCAGGGAGCGATCCCCCGGAATGGTCTGTACGGCCCGGCGCACGGCCGCCAGTGCGGAGGTCAGGTCTCCGCGCACGACCGCCAAGGGAGCTAGCTCGATCCGATTGTTCGGCACGTAGATGGCGGGAGACTGGCCGGCGGCCTCGGTGATCGAACGGCTGAGTGCTGCTGTGGCATGCGCCCCAGCACGAACGGTGACGACAGCCTGTCCCGGCTCGGGATCGGAAAACAGTAGCCAGTCCTCTACCCGGCCCAGGGTGTCGGTCAGCTCCCCAAGAGGGTCGAGGATCAGAGCGTAGGGGTGGCTGACCTGGTAGCTCATCTCAGCCCCTGCCGTTCCGGGCGGCGGTGGACTTCACGATCCTCAAGACCGTCTCGATGTCGCTCCCGGTGGCTTCGGCCGTCGCCTCAGCCCCAATCCGTGCGACGAGCGCGTTGGTGGCGGCGAAGAGGTCAGCGGAGGCTTCCTTCACGGTCTGGTCGGCGACGGCTACCGCTGCGGCTCGCCGAGCTTGTTCGGCCGCGAGCTGCTCGGCCGCGGCGGCATGGACCGCGAGGGCCACCAGGTCGTCCCGGTGTCGCTGGCGGAGGAGCGCGCGCTGAGCGTCAGACAACTTGCGGGTGGAGGGTGTGACGGAGCGAGCCATTGGACTTCCCTTCGACAGTGGCCCGCTCGATGCGGGCCGTGTACCTGGTGGGGGCAGATCGACCGATCTGGTCACGTGGGGACACACAGGCATCTTCCGTGCCGTGATGCCGCGGAGATCGGTGCTGATCCAAGCCGATGGTCACCAGGCAGAAAGGCGCAGGGCAGAGGCGCGCTGAGCCAATCCAGCAACCTGGCGGCGGGTCAGGCCCGTCAGCTCCTCGACCGTCTGGGCTGTGGTGCCTGAGAGCAGCGCCCGCGTCGCCGCTCACAAGGTGGCGGCCGCCTCGTCCACGGCGACCTGGGTGGCGGTGATCCGCTCGGCCCACTGGGCCTCGGCTTTCTCGACCCGCTTGCGACGATGGACGTAGGCCGCGTAGTTGACCCGGCCGGCGACGGTTGTCGGATACTGGCCTGTACGAGCGTGGTGCCTCGCCCACTTCACCTCGGCAGTGGTTTGCGCCTGACTTCGCGATAGGGATCGGCCTTCGAATCAAGCAGCATCCGCGGGTCTCCTCGACCAGTAGAGGAGTATCCAGCCATGACCGATCCAGACCGTGGGACCGACCGTGCCAAGAGGCGCACGAAGCCCTTCTTGACCCCGCTGCAGAAGTACGAGATCTTCCTGCAGATGGTTCGCCAGGAGGCGACGATGGCCGAGGCGGCCGTCCAGTGGGGAGTGGACCGTGGGGTCATCATGCGGATCCGCACGGTGGCCAAGGAAGGCGCGCTGGCGGCTCTCGCGAGCTCTCGTCCGGGGCGCAAGGCGGCCGAGCGGGACTTCGAGCTCGAATCCGCCCGGGCCGATGCCGTCCGTCTGGGCGAGGCGCTGAAGGAGATGGCGGTGAAGCTCATGCTCGTCGAGGGAAAAGGACGCTGGGGCTGAGTGGCCGAGTCCCATCCCGAGTCCCTGCGGCCACCAAAGAGGCACTGCTCGACATGATCGAGGCGGCGTGTGATGTCGGCTGGAGCTTCGCCGGTGCGTGCCGGGAGCTAGGGCTCTTTGAGACCCGGGCCTATCGCTGGGTCGGGCGCAGGGAGTCAGGCGAGCTCGACGACAGGTCACCCGGTGGCAGCCCTCTCCACGGGATCTTGGACGACGAGATCGCTGAGATCGTCGCCCTCTATCACGAGTGGGGTGAGACGGACCGCTCGCACCGAAAGCTCGCCCACCGGGGTTCGTACCTGGGGCGCGTCTGGGTGTCGCCGTCGACGGTGCGGCGTATCCTGGCTGCTCACGGGCTCTCTTTGGACCCGCCACGACGACCGGGCTCCTCGGTGAGGAAGCCCTTCCCCGAGTGGGTCGAGTACCGGCCGAACCAGATCTGGATCTACGACACAACCCACTTCACGAAAGCGAAGTCCTGTCTCACCGTCGTCGAGGACCTCGTCAGCCGCAAGTGGATCGCCGACATCTTGAGCTCGGAGGAGACCTCTACCCAGGTCGAGATCGTCTTCACCGACGCCCTGGCCGCCGAAGGACTCATGGAGCTCGCAATGGCACGAGCCGACGGGCTCGTCGACCCCTCCATCGACGACGAGGCCCGGCCGATCCTGCTCGCGGTGTCGGACAACGGACCCCAGATGAGCTCGGGGTCGACCCGAGAGTTCATGGCCATGTGCGCCATCGCCCAGCACTTCGGCCGGCCGGGGACTCCGACGGACCAGGCGTGGATCGAGAGCTTCAACGGCCACTTGAAGGCCGAGTACCCTCACTTGGAGACGATCAGCGAGCCGGCGGTCCTACGAGCAGAGCTCGACGTCATACGCAAGAGATGGAACGGGGTGCGCCTCCATGCCGGCATCGGGTACGTGACCCCGAACGACGAGCACGAGGGACGGGGACCCGCCATCCGCAAAGCCAGGGAGGCCGGCCTCGAATCGGCACGCCTGCGACGCATCGCCTACCATCGGCGCAAGGACCAGCAGCGCCCCGAACGGGGACCCCACGATGTCGCTTGATTCACCGGGGAACCCTGTCGCGAAGTCAGAAACAGGTCACCGGGAGTCATACCCAAGATGGCGGAGACAGCACGTTCACGTTGCTCGGCTAACCGATCGCGCTTGGCGACGACGGCTACCAAACCAGTCCGCGCATCCTGCCAGGCAACCAGCAGAGCCATCTCCTGTCGTCGCCTATCCAATATCCCGCGATTCGTCTGGTCTGGTTGTTTCGTCCCACTCCCCCCCGTCCTCGTTCCGGGCCTACGTACCTGGTGGGGGCGGATCGACCGATCCGGCAGATTCGGATGGCGTCCAGGGGGGACTAGCCACCGACCCCAGCACCAGCCACCGACCCCAGCCACCGACCCCAGCCACCGACCCCAGCCCCAGCACCAGCCCCAGCACCAGCCACCGACCCCAGCCCCAGCCACCTACCCCAGCACCAGCCACCGACCCCAGCCACCGACCCCAGCCCCAACCCCAACCCCAACCCCAGCACCAGCCACCAACCCC
>JAJZJY010000552.1:1592-4079 GCA_021809885.1 Actinomycetes bacterium | reverse complement strand
ACCGCCAGCTTGTGGCCAAAGGCCTCCCGCTCACCCACGTACCGGAGGCATTCGTCAACGCAGCCCTGGGCCAGGCCGGTCGAGAGGGCAGCGATGGCGACGCGTCCCTCGTCCAGGATCTGGAGGAACTGGGCGTAGCCACGGCCCTTCTCGCCGAGCAAGTTGGCCGAAGGGACGCGGCAGTCAGAGAACGCCAGTTCGTGGGTGTCCGATGCCAGCCATCCGACCTTCGAATAGCCGGGTGCCACGCTGAAGCCGGGAGTCCCCGCTGGGACGATGATCGCCGAGATCACGGGGCGGCCGGCGTCCCTGCTGGTCACTGCCGTCACGGTGACGAGGGAAGTTATGTCGGTGCCGGAGTTGGTGATGAACGCCTTCGAGCCGTCGATCACCCACTCCCCGCCGTCGCCGCCCTCGAGGCGGGCTGTGGTCCGGGTGGCACCGGCATCAGAACCTCCCCCGGGCTCGGTCAGGCCGAAGGCGCCGAGGCGCCGGCCCGCGCACAGGTCAGGTAGCCAAGCCTGCTTCTGCTCCTCCGAACCGAAGCGGTGGATGGGCATGGCGCCGAGCCCCACCGCCGCTTCGAGGGTGATCGCGACGGAGGAGTCCACGCGCGCCAACTCCTCGAGCACGATGGCCAGCGCCAGGTAGTCGCCTCCCATCCCGCCGTACTCCTCGGGGAACGGCAAGCCGAAGAGGCCGAGGTCGCCCATCTTGGCGACGATCGGATAGGGGAACGCCTCCCGCTCGTAGTACCCGGCGATCACCGGTGCTATCTCCTGGCGAGCGAAGCGCTCGACGGTGGCGCGAAGTTGGGCGAGCTCGGGTGGGAGGTCAACGGCGTCGGCGAGCGTCACGGGGAGTCCTCCGCTGGGCTGCTCAGGGCCTGCACCACTCGTGACGGGCTCGGGCGGCCGAGGATGTCGGCCAGCCATCTGCTCGCAGCGGCGAGAGCCGTCAGGTCGACGCCGGTGGCGACGCCCAGCCCGTCGAGCATCCATACCAGGTCCTCGGTGGCGAGGTTGCCGGTGGCGCTCCTCGCGTATGGGCAGCCGCCGAGGCCACCGGCGGAAGCGTCCACCGTTGTGACGCCGGCCTGGATGGCGGCGAGGGTGTTGGCGAGAGCCTGGCCGTAGGTGTCGTGGAAGTGCACGGCAATCCGCTCGCTGGGCGTGCCGGCGTCCCCGACGGCCTTCAGGAGGGCCGTGACGTGACCGGGGGTGGCGACGCCGATCGTGTCGCCCAGGGACACCTCTTCGCAGCCCATGTCGAGCAGGCGACGGGTCACGGCTACGACCGCCGCTGCTGCGACCTGGCCTTCCCACGGATCACCGAAGCACATGGAGATGTAGGCCCGGACGCCGACGCCCTCACGCCGCGCCGTGCCGACGACCGGGTCGAAGGTGGCCAGCGACTCGTCGAGGCTCCGGTTGAGGTTCCGCCTGGCGAACGCCTCGGTGGCGCTGGCGAAGACAGCGATGTCCCGGGCCCCGGCGGCGAGCGCCCGCTCCAGGCCGACCATGTTGGGGACCAGCACCGGATAGCGGACACCCTCGTGCCACGGGAGCAGGGCTGAGAGTCGCTCTGCATCGGCGAGCTGGGGCACCCATCGAGGCGCCACGAAGCTCGTGACCTCGACGGTGGACAGCCCTGCGGCGACCAGTCGGCGGATCAACTCCGCCTTCACTTCCGTGGGGACAGCGCGTGCCTCGTTCTGCAATCCGTCCCGGGGGCCGACCTCCCAGATGCGCACGGACGCCGGCAGCCCCGGCACGGCGTGGACGCCGTAGGTCATTCGTCGCCTCCGGTCGCGTCCCTGCCACCGCCCGGTGCGCCGCTGGGTGGGGCAACCTCTGCAAGGACCTCGTCGAGCGCGACGGTCTGGCCGGGGGCCACCCGCAGCTCAGCGATCCTCCCCGAAGCCGGCGCTTCCACGGCGTACTCCATCTTCATCGCCTCGACGGTGACGACGGGCGCCCCCGCCTCGATCGGGTCGCCAGCGGCGACGTGGACGACCCGGACCGTTCCGGGCATCGGTGAGCGGACCGACCCCCCGCCGCCGGCGGCGGAGGTCGCCCCCCGGCGGTCCGCGGCAGCGACGGTGCGCACCGCCCAGGTCTCGCCGCCGGCGCCGAGCCAGGTGGTCGGCCCGTCGTCGACCACAACCCACCGCCGCGACGAGCCCCCGACAGCCACGTCGAGGCCTCCGGGCACGCCAGGCACGGGCCGGACCGACGCTGGCACGGGAGGGGCCGAGCCGACCCGGACGTGCACCGCCGGGGGGCTCCCCGAGACCCCGGCGTCGGAGCGCCGCGTGCCACACTCGAACGACCAGACGGTTTCGGCGTGCGCTCCGACCCGCCAACCGGTCGGCCGGGCCCAAGGGTCGGCGACCGGACCGGGCGGCTGCAGCGACACCAGCCGGTGGAGGGCGGCGACAGCCAGCACCTCGTCGGGGGTGTCGAGGTGGGTGAGCGCCGCCAGGTT
>JAJZJY010000552.1:0-1582 GCA_021809885.1 Actinomycetes bacterium | reverse complement strand
GCCGACCGGCGACGACGTCGGGGTGGGAGACGAGGCGGCGCAGGAAGCCCAGGTTGGTGGCCAGGCCGAGGACGGTCGTGGCCGTGAGGGCGGCCCGGAGGCGGGCCAGGGCCTCGGCGCGATCACGCCCGCATGCCACGATCTTCGCCAGCATCGGGTCGTAGGCGGTTCCCACCTCGTCGCCGGCGGCGACGCCGCTGTCGACCCGGACGCCGGGGCGGCCATCCGGCTCCTGCCAGGCCAGGAGACGGCCGGAGGCCGGCAAGAACCCTCGCCCCGGGTCCTCGGCGTACAGGCGCGCCTCTACGGCGTGGCCACTCGTGCCCACGTCCGCCTGGTCGAAGGCGAGGGGTTCGCCGGCGGCGACGCGGAGTTGCCACTCGACGAGGTCCAGCCCCGTGACGGCCTCAGTGACCGGGTGCTCGACCTGGAGCCGGGTGTTCATTTCGATGAAGAAGTACTGGTCCGGTCGCTCGGCTGGCACGATGAACTCGACGGTCCCCACTCCCTCGTAGCCGACTGCATACGCTGCCGCCACTGCGCTCGCTCCCATCGCCGCGCGAGTCGCATCATCGAGCAGAATGGACGGCGCCTCCTCCACCACCTTCTGGTGGCGGCGCTGGAGGCTGCACTCCCGCTCACCGAGGTGGACGCACCGGCCGTGGGCGTCTGCGAGCACTTGGATCTCGATGTGGCGGGGCCGGTCGATCCACTGCTCGACGAGGAGGGTCCCGTCCCCGAAGGCTCCGAAGGCCTCCCGCCGGGCGGCCGCGATCTCCGCGGGTAGAGCGTCGGGGTCGTCCACGCGGCGCATGCCCTTGCCCCCGCCGCCGGCGCTCGGCTTGAGCAGCACCGGCAGGCCGACCTCGATCGCGGCGGCGGCCAGCGCCTCGTCGGAGAGCCCAGCCCCGCTGCGGCCGGGCACCACGGGCACGCCGGCAGCAGAGACCGTCTCCTTGGCGCGGATCTTGTCGCCCATGGCCCCGATCGCCGGCGGCGGCGGTCCGACGAACACGACGCCGGCGGCGGCGCAGGCAGCAGCCAGCGCCGGGTTCTCCGAGAGGAAGCCGTAGCCTGGGTGGATGGCGTCCGCCCCGGTCGACAGCGCCGCATCGACGACCGCATCGACGAGCAGGTAGCTCTCGGTTGGCGGGGCAGGACCGAGCCGGACAGCGAGGTCGGCCGCCCGCACATGGCACGCACCCGCGTCCGCATCGGAGTAGACGGCGACTGCCTGGACGCCGAGGTGCCGCAGCGTCCGGATGATCCGCACCGCGATCTCGCCCCGGTTGGCGACCAGCACGGTCCCGAACACCGGGTTCACATCCTGAACACGCCGTAGGCCACTGGGCCGAGCGGGGCGCCGCTCACGGCGGACAGCGCCAGGCCCAGGACGGTGCGGGTGTCGGCAGGGTCGATGATCCCGTCGTCCCAGAGCCGGGCGGTTGAGTAATAGGGGTTGCCCTGCTGCTCGTACTGGGCTCGGATGGGCTGCTTGAAAGCCTCTTCCTCCTCCGCCGGCCAGGCTTCGCCCCGGGCCTCGACCTGGTCGCGGCGGAGCGTGGCGAGCACCGACGCCGCC
>JAJZJY010000551.1 GCA_021809885.1 Actinomycetes bacterium | reverse complement strand
GAGCGCTCGACGCGGAGCGCCTTCACGGCCGCACCCGGGGCCCGAGCGGGAGCAGGGGCCGGGGCCCACCGGCGGCACGCGGCCAGTGCTCGACGTGCCATCCCCGCCGGCGGGCTATCGCCGCCAGCTTCGTCTCCGGGTTCACCGCCACCGGATGACCGGCGGCCTCGAGCATCGGCAGGTCGCTGGCCGAGTCGGCGTAGGCCACCGCCTGCCCGAGGTCGAGACCGTGTTGAGACGCGTATGCCGCCATGAGCAGGGCCCTCGCCTCACCGGTCGGCGGGGCATCGACGAGCTCCCCGGTGCAGCGGCCGGCTCTTTCTCCCAGTCGTGCGCAGACGATCTCGTCGAAGAGCGGGCGTAGCGGCTCGACGACGACATCGAGTGCCCCGGTGATGAGCAGCGTCCGGTGCCCTGCGGCGCGGTGCTCGCGCACCCGTCGCAGGCCGGCGGGGAACGACTTGGCGAGCAGCAGGTCGTTCCACAGCTCCCATCCGTCCTCCCGCAGCCGGCCGACGGGCGCCCCCTCGTAGCGCCGGTAGAACGCCCGCAGGAAGTCGCCCCGGTCGACCCTGTCGGCGGCGAGCATACCCGGCGCCTCCCGCAGGGTCCGCAGCACGAAGCCGAGGCGCGCTCCGTCACCCTGGTGCCGGGTCGCGAGCCACGAGTACGACTCGACGACGTTGGAGGCGATGAGCGTGTTTTCGAGGTCGAACACGGCGAGTTGGCGCTCCCGCGACAGGATCGCCCGCCGGCCGCGCTCCTCACGGGTCAGCCCGGTCGCCCCCTTGGCCGGGCGGCGCGGGCCGCCGCCCCCCCCCACAGGTGCCTGGCGCACGCGGGCGTGGGCGACGACCGATGGGAGGTAGATCTCACGGCAGAACCGGCGCCAGTCGATGACCGCCGGATCCATGCCGAAGTCGCTGCGATCCTCGGGCGCCAGGCTGCGGTGCAGCGCCAGGAGGCGCTCCACCTCGAAGACCGCCTCCGTCTCGGTGTAGGCACCGTAGAGCTCGACGTAACTCGAGGCTCGCTGCGCCTCGTCGTGCCGCTCCTCCAGGCGGGCGGCGAGGTCGGCCCGGCCTCCCCGCAGCGGCAGCGACTGCAGCGCCCGCTCCGCCGCCCCCAGCGTCCTCGTGGCGCGGCGCAACTGCCGCTGCACGGTGCGCCGCCCCGGGAACGACCACTCGGGCACGGCGATCGGCTGGTCGTGGGCGTCCGCCAGGGGATGTTCCGTGAACCACTCGCGCACCAAGTCGACGAGCTGGCGGTACCGCAGGGGGTTGCGCGCCCCGGAGGCGGCGTGGATCACGTCGGGTCGACCGTCGGGCTGCGGCCCGCGGGCTGCCACCGCCAGCACGGCGGACACGACGAGGTCCACAGGGATCACGTCGATGATCCCCTCCGGCAGCCCAGGGAACTCCCGGAGCAGGCCACGCGCGTAGCCGATGATCACCGGATCGGCCATGCGGAAGCCGCGGATCCATCCCGGCACCGGTTCGGACAGGGCGGACTCGATGATCGACGGGCGCACGATCGAGACGCGGACCTCGCCGCGGCTGTCGAGCAGTGCCCGCTCGCCGAGGGCCTTGCTGTAGGCGTACGCGTCCGGCCACCCGAGCCCCTGGGCGCGCGCCTTGCCCAGCTCGACCATGCGGGCGTCGACCCATTGCTGGCGGGCGCGTTCGGACCGGGCAGCGAGCAGCGGCGTCCCCGCCGCGCCGAGCTCAGCGCGCGCCTCGCGGTGGAAGCGGGCCAGCAGGCGGGGGCTGCGGCTCTCGTCGTCGGCCTGACCACGGGCGCGCCGGGCGGCATCCACCTCCGGGCGCCACGCCACCTCCGTCGCCCAGGGAGTCTCGGGGAGTATGCGCTCCGGGGCCGGTCCCCGCCGGGCGCCGGCCACGTAGGCCGTCGACACGGCCACGAGGTGGGCGGCGGGGTTGAGCCGCCCCAAGGTGGTCGCCACACGCGACGGGCCGAGCAGGTTCACCTCGACGGCGGCGTCCAGCGGCGAGTCGAAGCTGACCGTCGCCGCCGAGTGGATCACCGTCGCGCAACCGGCCAGCACCTCCTCGCCGGCAGGGTCGAGAGCCAGCCCGTCCACTCCGACGTCACCCGCCACCACGTGGAGCCGGCGCCCCACCTCGCCCTCGAAGTCGTCGCCGAGCTCGCTGCGGAGCCGGTCGAAGCAGTTGTTCCGCAGCACCTCACGTCGCACGCGGTCGGCCGCGCCACGCCGGCCTGGCCGGACCACGACGGCCACCTCGCATCCCGGGACCGCACGCAGCAACCGCTCCACGAGCGCCGTGCCGAGGAAGCCGGTCGCGCCGGTCACGCCAACCCGCCGCCCGGCCAGCGACTCACGCAACATCCAATCTGTCTACCATTTGGTCAGTGCCGGAAGCCAACACTGCCGAGCGTGTCCTCGACGCAGCGCTCCATGCCTTCGGCACCGCCGGCTACGAAGGGACCTCCCTCGACGCGCTGGCAGCCGAGCTCGGCATCCGCAAACAGACGATCCTGTACCACTACTCCTCCAAGGAACAGCTCCTCGACGCGGTGATCGACGAGGCCGGAGCCGAGCTGATGGCGGCCGTCGACACCGGCCTGGACGGCGTCGGGCCCGGCTGGGACCGGGTGGAGGCGGTGGTGAGATCCGTGTTCCGCCTGGCCGGCCGCCGGCCCGAGCTGCCCGGGCTGCTACGTGAGGTCAGCCGGCTCGGGGCGCCGGCCGCGACACGCTTGCGGCACCGGCTCGAGCCGTTTGTCGAGACGGCGACCGCGTTCTTCGACCGGGAGCTCGCCGCCGGCCACATGCACCACCAGGACAGCCAGCTGCTCCTGCTCACGGCGTACTCGGCTGTCCTGGGAGCGGCGACGGAGGTGGAGGTGCTCCGGGCCCTCGGCGTGGAGCCGACGGCGCGGACCCTGGTGCGCCGGCGGCGGGACCTGCTCGAGTTCCTCGCGTCGGCGTTGCGCAACGACGACGAGGGGTGAGGGGCTCCGCCGGCGGGGGCGTGTGGCCGGCGGGGGCGTGTGGCGGGTCGCCGGCGTGGGCGTGTGGCGTGTGGCGTGTGGTGGGTCGCCGGCGTGGGCGGCGTGGGCGTGTGGCGGGCGTGGGCGGGCGTGGGCGTGTGGCGTGTGGTGGGGGTCGCCGGCGGGGCCAAACCGCGCGCGCCGACCTCAACCGCGCGCATGGACGACGGTATGCGGTCCTCCCAGCGCGCGGTTCGCCTTCCTGCGCGCGGTTTCCCCCCGGGGCACCTCCGGATTCGACCTCAGCGCGCCAGTTGTCCGGCGCGTCTCGGTCCCCTCCGGGCTCGTTCCATCAAGCGCAGCGGTGTCCGCCGTCGCGTTCGACGGCGCCGGCTCAGCGGCGCGCCCGCCCCCGCCCCGAGGTTGGCTTGGTGGCGTACTTGGGGGGCGTGTAGCGCCGGTTGGCGGCCGGCTTCTCGAGGGTGTCGCCAGCCGTGCCCTTCCGCCCGGCGGTGCCGGTGGCCGCGCCTCTCCGGCCAGACCCTCCAGTGGCCGACGCCGATCCGCGCCGGCCGCGGCCGGGAAGCAGCCCGAGGGCCTTCTGCTCCCGGCGCTGCCGCATCGTGAGCGCCATGGCAAAGCCGAACGCGCTGAAGATCACGACGTAGTGGGCGATGGAGAGGGAGTTGGGGCCGTGGCCGAGCGTGTCGAACATGCCGCCGAAGATGGCGACGAACGGCGACACCAGACGGTTGCGCCACCGGATGCTCACCGTCAGGCCGACGGCGAGCACCAGCGAGAGGTAGGAGGGCCACAGGAGGGGATGGGCGGGGGCGCCCTTGCCCTTGGTGACGACGAGGTTGAGCACGGCGCCGGCGGCGATGACGGCGGCGGTGGCGTACCCGTAGAGCGGCTCGCGTCCCCGCATGCGCGACGGCGGGCTGGGCGGGTCCGCCGGACCCCGGTCCCATGCCGCACCGGCGGGGCCCTCCTGCTCGTCGACGAGACCTCCGGCTGCCACGCCGGCGCCGCCCGTGCGCCGGCCGAACGGTAGGCGGGCCATCACCGCTCCTTGCGCCCCGAGCGGCGGCGCCGCTCCCGGGCGGGGATGGCCGTGGCCGGCCGAGCCGA
>JAJZJY010000550.1 GCA_021809885.1 Actinomycetes bacterium | reverse complement strand
TCGGACGCGGGTCGGTCCGCCGGCCCGGGCGTCAGCCGGCGCGCCCGACGTCCCTCAGCGCCGCCGCCGTCGCTTGTCGTGCCGGGTGGCCGACACCGCCCCCGTCGGGGCGAAGAAGTCATCGGGACCCGCCGCACCGTCGGTCCTGATCCTCACCGCGTCCGCCACGGCGTTGGCGTGCCGTGCCCGTTCGAAGAGATCGGGGAACCGGGGGCCGCGTTCGGGCTCGGCCGGCGCGGCCACGGTCACTGCACCGGAGGTGGCGGCAGGCGCTGCCGACACCGCGGCCGCGGTGGTCTGGGCACGGGCTGCGGTGGCAGCCGCCGCGGGGGACTGGGCCGAAGGATGCAGCTCCGGCGGGTACCACTTGCCGTCGCTGGCGATCCACCAGCCCTGTCCGTGCGAGACGTCGCTCATGGGGACTCCTTGGTCGCGTATGGACAATGCGCAGCATGGTGCCGACGTGACCACCCGCGGGCAGACGCCGGCACCTTCTTCGATCGGCCCGGGTCCCTTTGACCTTGAGCGCAGATCGACACAGGAGCGCAACACGGCCACAACCTCCCGCCAGCCCGCCAGCGACGTCCTGTCAACGCCGGGCGGCGGTCAGGGCCCCCGCCGCAGGGACAGGGCCTCGGTCCGCCCGCCGCCCGCCTCGAAGGCGAGGAGGGCGATCTTCAAGTCGGCGCCTCCCCGGTAGTCGCCGGGAGTGCCGTCGGCCCGCACGACCCGGTGGCAGGGGAGGACGAGCGGGAGCGGGTTGGCGGCGCACGCCGTGCCGACGGCCCGGGCGGCCCCGGGGCGCCCGAGGTGGGCCGCCACCTCGGCATAGCCGCGGGTGGTGCCGTAGTCGATGGTGGCGAGCGAGCGCACCACCTCGCGCCGGAACCCGCGTGCCAGGCGCAGGTCGAGCGGCAGGTCGAAGGAGCGCTGCCGACCGGCGAAGTAGGCGTCGAGGGCGCGCGCTGCGGGGTCGAGGGGGCGGGCGGCCCGGAGCACCCTCGGTCCCACCGAGCTGACCAGCTCGGCGACCACGGCGCCGTGGTCCTCGGCCGGCAGGGCGACCCGGACCAGCCCGACCGGCGTGGGGGCCACGAGGAGCGTGCCGACTGGGGTCTCCAGTGTCCGGTAGACGGCGTCCACCAGGGCATCCGCCCGAGCCCGGTCGGCCAGCGCCTCCGTCAGCACGTCGATCCGCCCGGCGCGGTCGGGGACGGCGCTCTCCACCAGGTCCCGGGGTGAGCCACCTTGGCGCGTCATGCCGGACCGGTTCACCGGGACTCCCCGGGACGGGCAGCGGCGCGCCCCCGGCTGGCCGGTACCGGCAACCGGACGGCCGGGGTTCGCCGGGAGGCGGGGGCGGCGGCGGAACATCGGCGCAGGGCGGCGATGCCGTCGGCGGCGTTGCGCCGTGCCGCCGCCTCGGTCGTTCCGAGGACGGCGGCGACATCGGCGTACGAGAGGTCGGCAAGGTAGCGGGCGGTGACGGCGAGGCGCTGTTTCGGGGCGAGGCCGGCGAGGGCGTCGGCGAGCGGCCCGGAAGGGAGCGCCCACGTCGGCCCGGGCGCCGGCGGCGGTGCGGGCCGGTCGGTGAGGGTGCCATGGGGGACGGGCCGCCGGCGGGCCCGCCGCAGGGCATCGAGCGACTTGCGGTAGGCGATCGTCACCAGCCAGGCCCGTAGGTCGCTTCCGGGGCGGAGGTCGCCGTAGGCGCGTAGGGCGGCGAGGAACGTCTCGGACCACGCGTCGTCGGCGTCCGATGGCCCAGCGACGGCGGTGCAGACGCGCAGCACGACCGGTCCGTGGTCGTCGACCGCCTGGGCGAAGGGTGGCAGCGGCGCGGGTCTGCCGGCGCGTCCCGTGGGGCGATCTGACCGGGGACGAGAACCCGTCCCGCCACCGGCGGGGGGCACGCGTCCACGTGCTGTGTCGTCATCGTCGGTCCGGGCCACCGTCCCAGTAAACGCCCCGGCAAGCCACCGTGTGAGGTCCCGGCTGCGAGGCGAGCGGGACCGTGGTGACCGATGAGTAGGTTGTGGGCATGGACTCCGCCTCCTTCCTCCTGTCTGACACCCACCGCCAGTTCCGTGACGCCGTGCGCCAGATGGCCGAGGAACGGATCGCCCCCCACGCGGCTGCCGTCGATCGCGACGAGGCGTTCCCCTGGGAGAGCTACAAGGCCCTCACCGAGATGGAGCTCCCCGCCCTCGCCTTCCCGGTCGAGTACGGGGGAGCCGGCGCCGACATGGTCACCCAGGCCATCGCCGCCGAGGAGCTCGCCCGGGTGTGCGCGTCGACGTCGGTCACGTTCCTCGTCACCAAGCTCGGCATGCTGCCGGTCATGAACTTCGGCTCCGAGGAGCTCAAGCGCACGTACCTGCCCCGTGTCGCCTCCGGCCAGTCGCAGGCCAGCTACTGCCTCTCCGAGCCCGATGCCGGCAGCGACGTCGCGGCCATGCGGTGCCGGGCCGAGCGTGACGGCGACGACTACGTGCTCAACGGCACGAAGTACTGGATCACCAACGCCGGGGTGTCGGACACCTACACGGTCTTCGCCAAGACGGACCCCGGCGCCGGTCACCGTGGCATCAGCTGCTTCCTGGTCGAGAAGGACTGGGGCGTGCGGGTGGCCAAGCTCGAGCACAAGCTCGGGCTACGGGGGAGCCCGACGGGCGAGGTCGTCTTCGAGGACGTGCGTGTGCCGGCCAGCCACCGGATCGGGGAGGAGGGCCAGGGCTTCGTGATCGCCATGCACACCCTCGACCGCAGTCGGCCGACGATTGGGGCCCAGGCGGTTGGCATCGCGCAGGGGGCCATCGACTACGCGGTGGGCTACCTGAAGGAGCGTAGGGCGTTCGGCAAGCCGATCGCCGAGCTGCAGGGCCTCCGGTTCATGGTCGCCGACATGGCCATGCGCACCGAGGCCGCCCGAGGCCTCGTCTACCGGGCCTGTGCCCTCGTAGACGCCGGCGACCCCGACGGGGACCTGTCGATGGTGGGGGCCATGGCCAAGTGCGTCGCCTCGGACACCGCCATGGCGGTGACCACCGACGCCGTGCAGCTCCTCGGCGGCTACGGGTACACGACCGACTTCCCCGTCGAGCGGTTCCTGCGCGACGCCAAGATCACCCAGATCTACGAGGGCACCAACCAGGTCCAGCGGGTCGTGATCGCGAAGTCGCTGCTGGGCTGACGGACGCCTACCCCGCTCCACCAGATGCGGTAGCGGTCCGGCGCGCGGCATCTCGATCGCGCCGCAGACGTCCGCACATCGCCGACTCGGACACAGGGACGGGTCATTTCTGGGTCCGTTCGCGGGTCTCTTCGGGCCTGCTGAGACGCCGGGTCCCCGGCCCGGATGGCGCGCCCCACCTTCGAGCCGCTGGCACCCCGCTCGGGTCCGCTTCCGCGGTCCGGGCTGGCTGTCGGCGGCGGCCACCCCGCTGGAGCGGACCCGTGCCCACCTCGAGGTCGTCTCCGTCTCGTCTCGCCCGGCTCGATCCCGACGGGCCGCGGTGAGAGCCGAGCGCGGAGGAGCGAGCGCCGAGGCGCTCGACACTGGGCGGGACGAGGGGAGAGCCGGGGCCGCCCGCCCGCGACGCCGGTGCCTGCCGAGTGGCACCTGGAGAGGGGTCGGCGTAACGTCGTCACCGATCCCGACCGTCGTCGGTGGGTGCGGCGACTCGCTCCGGGGTCAGCGCGCCGGGGAGCATGAGGGGCAGGACATGGTACGAAATTGGCGGGGCCCGACGTCTCGTCGTTCAGTGGGACGCGAGTTGGCCCGACCGGGACAGCGACGGCGCCGGTGGCCTCGGATCGTGCTGGCTTCGGCCTGCGCGGTGGGGATCGCCGTCGTGCTCGGGGCGCCGAGCGCCGTGGCTGCGACCCCGGTCCCCGCCCAGGCGAGCTCCGCCGGCGCCGGCGGCTACTGGGAGGTGGCCTCCGACGGCGGCATCTTCGCCTTCGGCAACGCCCAGTTCTACGGGTCGATGGGCGGGCACCCGCTGAACAAGCCGATCGTCGGCATGGCTGCCACCCCCAACGCCGGCGGCTACTGGGAGGTGGCCTCCGACGGCGGCATCTTCGCCTTCGGCGATGCCAGCTTCTACG
>JAJZJY010000549.1 GCA_021809885.1 Actinomycetes bacterium | reverse complement strand
GGCGGCGCGGACGAGGCGCTCACCGGGGTCCGACACCCCGGGCATGCCGGCGTCGGTGACGACGGCGACCCGTTCACCCCGACGTGCCCGGCCCACGGCGAGCGCGGCTCCCGCCGCCTCGCGGTGGCGCTCCACGGCGAGCAGCGCCGGAGCGGGGATGCCGGCCGCCGACAGCAGCACACGGGTGCGGCGGGTGTCCTCGCAGCAGATGAGGTCGGCGGCGCGCAGGGCGGCGGCGGCTCGCGGCGAGAGGTCACCCAGGTTGCCGATCGGCGTGCCGACGATGACCACGGCGCCGCGTGGCAGGCCGTCCGGCCGGTCCTCGGAGAGCTCCTGCCGGGACTTCTCCAGGGGCTCTTCCCGCGCCTCCTCTCGGGATCTCTCAGCCACCGCGGACGCTCAGGTGGTCGCCCACCTTCAGCCGCCACCGCTCGAACGCCCCGCCGGCGGCGACGATCACGACAGGTGGGCCCCACCCCGGGTATGCGGGGAGGCGGGGACCGAGGGTCAGCAGCCGGCGGACCTCCACCCCGTCGCCGTCCTCCGGTAGGCACCAGGCCACGTCGACCGTGCCCCGCAAGGGCGCGTGCAACAGCAGCGGCCGGTCCCGCACGATGACGGCGACCTTCCCGTCCGGGTAACCCCGGTGCCGGCGCTCCACGCTGGCCAGCACCTCGTCGCCCCGCGTCAACCAGGCCACGCCGCTTCCCCCCGACGCCACCTGCTCACGCCCGCAGGGTATCGGCGCCCGGATCGACGGGCGCGGCGAGGTCGCCTACCCTGCCGGGGATGTCCAAGCGCACCGCCAAAGCCCGCAAGGGGGCGAAGTCCAAGAAGGCCAACCACGGGCGCAAGCCCAACCGAGGCCGCTGAACCCGCCGTATCCCGACCGGGCCCGCTCGCCTGGCGCTAGAACGCCAACCCGGCAGCGGCCGCCAGCTCGTCGAGGCGACCGGCCGGGCGGGCGCCCAGGTGCCCGATGACCTCCGCCGCGGTGACGGCACCGAGCTGGGCGGCCTCCTCCGGCCCAGCACCCCGCACGTAGGCGTGCAGGTAGCCGGCGGCGAACAGGTCGCCGGCGCCGGTGGTGTCGACGATGCGGCCGACCGGTACTGCCTCCACCTGCAGGCGCCGCCGGCCGGTGGCCACCAGGCAGCCACCCGGCCCCTGGGTGACCACGACGGTCCGGCACCGTTGGGCGAGGGCATCGACGGCGGCGTGCACGTCCCCGGTGCCGACCAGCTCGCACGCCTCGCCGGCGTTGGCGAACAGCAACCCGACGTGCGGGAGCAGCGCGGCCAGCTCCTCTCGGTGCAGGTGGACCCAGAGGGGGTCCGACAGCGATAGTGCCACGAGCGTGCCCCCCGCCCGGGCGGCGTCGAGGGCGGCCTGGATCGTCGGGTCGGTGTGCTCGAGCCCGCAGAGGTAACCCTCCAGGTAGACGACGGACGCCTCGGCGATGAGGCCCTTGTCGACGTCTTCGGGGGCCAGCAGGTCCCCGACGCCGAGGCAGGTGCACATCGTCTTCTCCCCGTCGGGCGTGACCATGACGACCGACCGGCCCGTCGCCGGCCCTCCAACCGCCGGCGCCACGTCGAAGTGGACCCCGGCAGCCCGGATGTCGTCTTCGAACAGGCGGCCGAGCACGTCGTCGCGGACCTTGCCCACGAAACCGACCCGGCTGCCGAGCGACGACGCCCCGACCGCCGTGTTGGCCGCCGAACCGCCCGACACCGCCGTCGCCGGCTGCAGCGAGGAGAGGATCTCGTCGGAGCGGCCTGGTCCGACGAGTGTCATCGTGCCCTTGGTGAGGCCCAGGCCCGAGACCACCGTGTCGGGGACGGGTGCCAGCACGTCGACGAGGGCGTGCCCGACGGTGACGAGGTCCACCCGGGTTTGGTACCGCACCTGCCGAACGCTACCAACAGGCCGCCAGCTCCCCCAGCGCCGGACCCGGCCTGCTCCCAGCTGTCCTGGCGGCAGCTCGGTGCATACAGCCTCGCTCTCTGCCCTGAATGCACCGAGGCGCGCCCAACGCACCGAGCTCCGTCCAGTGCACAACGCTGCTCGCCCTGTGGGCCACGCCGAAATGCCCGAAATACCCCGCGATGCCCGCACCGCCGGCCTGCCCGCCTGCCGGACGGCCCAGCCGTCGCGCGCTGCAGCAGGCTTCTAGGCTCCCGGTCCCATGCCCGAGCGCCCGCCCTACCGCCTGCCCCGCTCCGTCCTGCCGCGCCGCTACCGGCTCGACATCGAGCTGGGCGAGCGAGGCGACTCCTACGAGGGGCGGGTGCGGATCGACGTCGAGGTGCTGGAGCGGACCGACCGGGTGGTGCTCAACGCCGTAGGCCTGGAGGTCCACGCCGCGACCGTCGCCGCCACCGCCACCGCCACCGCCACCGCCACCGCCACCGCCGGCGGCGCTCCCATTGCCGGGCGGCTGCGCCCCGTTGCGGACGAGGAGCAGGTCGTGTTGGAGCTCCCCGAGCCGCTCGCACCCGGCCCCGCCGTGCTCGACGTGCGCTTCGGCGGCCCTCTCGGCGAGGAGATGCGGGGCTTCTACCGCAGCCGGTTCACAGGCCCCGACGGCGCCGAGGGCGTGATCCTCGCCACGGACTTCGAGGCCACCAACGCCCGTCGCGCCTTCCCGTGCTTCGACGAGCCGGACATGAAGGCCGTGTTCGCCCTGACGCTCACCGTGCCCGAGGGGCTTACGTGCCTGTCGAGCGCGCCGGCCGTCGCCGACGAGCCAGTCGGCGGCGGCCGGCGGCGGGTGCGCTTCGCCGAGACGATCCCGCTCCCGACCTACGTCGTGGCGTGGGTGGTCGGGCCCCTCGAGCTGACCGAGGTCGTCGACGTCGACGGGGTCCCGGTGCGCGTCGCCGCCCCCGCCGGGCAGCTGCCCTTCACGGGGTACGCCGTGCGGGCCGCCACCCACGCGCTGCGGTACCTGGCCGACTACTTCGGGATCGCCTACCCCGGCGCCAAGCTCGACCACGTCGCCGTCCCCAACTTTGCCTCCGGGGCGATGGAGAACCTGGGCTGTGTGACCTACCGCGAGAGCCTGCTGCTCGCCGACCCGGAGCGGGCATCCCAGCCGGAGCTGCGGGAGATCGCGCTGACGATCGCCCACGAGACGTCGCACATGTGGTTCGGCGACCTGGCGACGATGCGGTGGTGGAACGGGCTGTGGCTCAACGAGGCGTTCGCCACCTTCATGGAGACCAAGGCGACGGAGGCGTTCAACCCGGAGTGGGACGTGTGGACCGCCACCGGGCCGGGCCGGGCGCAGGCCCTGCTCGTGGACGGTCTGGAGTCGACCCGGCCCGTGGAGTACCGGGTGGAACGGCCCGAGGACGCCGAGGGCATGTTCGACGTGCTCACCTACGACAAGGGCGGCGCGGTGCTGCGCATGCTGGAGCAGTACCTCGGCGAGGACACCTTCCGCCGGGGCATCGCCCGCTACCTCGAGCAGCACGCCTACGGGAACGCCGAGACGAGCGACCTGTGGGACGCGTTGGAGGCTGAGTCCGGCCAGCCCGTCCGGGCGACGATGGACGGCTGGATCCTGCAGTCCGGCTACCCGGTGGTGGCCGCACGGCGGGGCGCACGAGCGGGCGAGGTGGTCCTGGAGTCGGCGCAGTTCTGCTACCGCGGGGACGGTCCGGGTCGCTGGCGGGTCCCGCTCGTCGTGCGGGCGTCGGTGGCCGGCCGGGTCGAGGACCGCCGGGTACTGCTCGACGGCAAGCGCACGGAGTGCTTCGACGGGCCCGTCGACTGGGTCGTCGCAAACGGGGGCGGCTGGGGCTTCTGCCGTGTCGACACCGAGGACGGCCTGGCGCCGAGCGGTGAGGCGCTGCGCGGTTGCACCCCACTGGAGCGCCTGGCGCTGCTCGACGACGCGTGGGCGGCGGCGATGGCCGGGCGGGCCGGCGTCGAGCGGTTCGTGGGCATGGCCGCCGACCTCGGGGAGGAGACCGAACCGGAGGTGTGGGGAATCGTCGGCGGACCGCTCCTGCTGCTCGATCGGATCGCCCCGAGCGTGCAGCGCCGGCGGCTGGCCGACGCGGTCGCAGTCGTGGCCGGCCCGGCCTGGCGCCGGCTCGGCTGGGAG
>JAJZJY010000548.1 GCA_021809885.1 Actinomycetes bacterium | reverse complement strand
GGCCCTGCTCGCGGCCACGGGGTGGTGGGGGCTCCGCAAGATCGGGCGCGCCGCTTGTCTTTCCGGGGACGGCTGTGAGGTCGGCATCCTCATTCGTGACGCCGGCTGCGGCGGCGAGGGCCGTGCTGCCGCCAGCGCGGGTCTGCCCAGTTCGGCTCTAGGAGCAGGAGCGCAGCGGTGAGCCAGACCAGCCGGAGCGGCTCGAACCGGACGCGGCGCAAGGCTGCCGAGGTGGCAGTCAGACGCCGCCGGCGCTGGGGGTTCGGTAGCGCTGGGGTGGCGATCCTCCTCGTCGCCGGCGTGATCCTCGAGCTGCACTTCGCCACCCAGACGAGCCGACCGGCGAGCGCCGCTGCCAGCACCGAGGTCCCCGCCGCCGGGCACGTCGCGCCGAACGGCAGCTTCACCACGCTCGCGGGCCCGACGTCGAGCATCGCCTCCCTGCGAGGCACGCCAACCCTGGTGTGGCTCGTGACCACGTGGTGCTCGTCGTGCCAGGCCGGGACCCAGCTACTGGCCCAGAACGGAGGTTCAGACATCGCACAGCTCCACGCCGACGGGGTGCGGGTGGTCGAGCTCGAGCTCTACCAGGACCTCGGTCAGTCCGGGCCTTCCATAGCCAGCTTCGCCAGGACCTACGCCGGAGCCGAGGCCACCAACCCCGACTGGAGCTTCGGGGTGGCTTCGGCGGGGCTCACCCGGGCCTACGACCCCCAGAGCAACCTCGAGGTCTACTACCTGTTGAACGCCAAAGGTCAGGTCACCTACGTGAACGCCCCACTCGTGTCGACGGTGCCGCAGCTGCTCCGAGCTGCGGGACGGCTCAAGTGAGCAGTAGCGACCCCACCCGGGAGCCTCCCCACGCCGGCAGGGCTCCGCATACCTCCCGACCGAGGCGCCGTAGGTGGTGGGTGGTCAGCACGATGGGCGTCGTGTTGCTCGCCGGGGTAGCCCTGCGGCTCGCGACCTTCTCGGCCACCTCGCCTGCCGCGCTGCCAACTCCACGCACTGCCCGCTCAGCGCGTTCGGCGTCTGAGTCGAAGCCCAGTGCAACCGCCTCCAGTGCTGCGGCGGGCCTCGCGCCGGACGGCACGTTCACGACGCTCGATGCCAACACCGCGACCGTGGCAGCGCTTCGCGGTAAGGCCATGACCGTCGCGGGGCTGCGCGGCAAGCCGACGTTGCTGTGGCTCCTCGTCACAAGCTGTTCGAGCTGTGTGGCAAGTGCCCCGGCAATCGCCAAAGCGCTGCCGAGCCTACAAGCTGACGGTGTTCAGGTGGTCAGCCTCGACCTCTACGGCGATCTCCCCTCGACCCTGCAGGGGTTCGACCAGCTCGCCGCCTGGGCGGCTCACAACGCCGGGCCTGCGTGGTCCAGCACCGACTGGACCTGGGGCATGGCGTCCGAACCCCTCAGCCTTGCCTACGACCCGAGCGGCACCCCCGACCTGTACGTTCTGATCGGCCCCCGCGGCCATCTCCGCTACCAAGACAGCTTACGTTCCGCAGGTCGGGTGACCACTTCAGCCGAATTTCGCTGTTGCCGTGCGCCAGCGCTCACAGCCGCCTCGGCGACGGTCCGTCGACAGCGCTGCAGACTTCGAGGATGACTGGGGACGGACGCGTGGCGTTGTAGTTGACGGCGCTATCCCAGCTACTTGCATGATCGGCAGCGGCGACTTCGTCGATCTCGTCGACGTAGAGCAGTCGCCACCGCTTGGTCGGATCGGAATCGAGCGCCCCGGTGCTCGTATCGCCGCCGGTCTGGTAGCCGAGGACCATCGGCCGGCCGGCCCGCCAGCCTAGCGCGTGGGGGCAGAGCAGCCTTCGGCGTCTGTGATAGGAGACCCAGACCGGCCGGCGGGTGTGCAACGCCTCATCGAGGCGGGCCCAGGCGGTCGGCAGGACTGAGACGCTGGTCATGGCCGGCCCACGGCATCGGTGACCCTGCGGTAGGCGGCGATCGGGACCCCGAGCAGACCGAGCAGCTGCCGCTGAAGTGGATCGAGAGCAGGGGCTGTGACGCTGAGCAGGGTCCCGGCGTGGAAGACCGCCGTCGCCGCCAGCGGCTCGAGCACCTCGAAGACCCGGGCGGCGCTGGGCGTAGCGCAGGCCCGATCCTCGTAGTAGAGGGGAAGGTTGGGGATCGCCTGTGCGGCCATCGCGACTCGAAGCTCGCGTTCGACGAGGGCGTGGACCAAAAGAGCGACGTAGAGGCAGAAGCCGAGCGCATCGAGGCGGGAGTCGCTTTTCAAGGTGAGAGGGGCGGCTTCGATCACTCCTTTGAAGGTGGCATGCCGGCGCTCGAGGCGCGGCTGGGCCTTGTAGATCCTGAGCAGTTCGGCCGCGCTGAGGGCCTCGTTGGTAACGAAGGGGAAGCAGCCGTCTGAGGCCGCGTCGAAAGCAACGGCGGCGGCGTCGACAGATACGCTCAGCGAGAACCGGTGAGCCTCGATGCGCCGGTAGCGGGTGTCTTTGCCTGGCCGCCCCCTGCCCTGCTGGCGGTGGATGACCTCGACCGTGTCGGCGACCTCGGCACGTACCCAGGCTGCGGCGCCGGCCTCGGCCACGATGGAGGTGGCCGCGTCCTCGACGGCCGAAGCGGATTTCATCTGGCAGCGCGGGGAGGAGAGCTTCGCCGCCAGATCGGCCAGGGCGGCTCGAGCCCGCTCGACGCGCTCGGCTCGACGCCCCGCGTCTTGATCGCGCTTTCGCGAGGAGCGGATCCACACGATGCGGTAGCCCTCTGCGGAGGGGCTGGGCGCCTCTGCCGCCCAGTAGATCTCGGGCGGGTCGTCTTTCCGCTTGCCGGGGTTGCGGACGATCTCCTCCCAGGCGGCGGCCCCGGCGGCGATCCAAGCCCGGCCAGCCTGGTCCTCTTTTCGGGTGCGCGGCAGGATCGTGAGGAACCGCCCGCCGCGCCCGGCGATGTGGTCCATGTTGTCGCGGGTGGCCAGCTTGCAGTCGGCGACGTAAGTGAACGAGACGCCCCCGACGATCACCACCAGCTGGTTCCAGGTGTCGATGTGGGTGGTGGAGTCCTCGGTGGAACCGTCGGCGAGGCGATGGGCCATAGGGACCGCGCCATCGGCGGAGGTCGTGAGGATCTCCACCAGTTGCAATAGGTCTCCGCGATGATCCTTCGAGAAGCCGCGCTCGGGAACCGGCGGGCGCACCCCCGCTCGGGCCTTGCCGGTGGCGGCCCGGTAGGCGCCGTAGAGGGTTATCGACGTCGAGTCGTTGTGCAGCTCGGAGACGTCGATCCCGTAGCGGCGGATGACCCGCAGGCTGAGCTCGACGAGCAGGCTCGCCCGGTCAGCCAAGAACAGCACGTCGAGGGCTCGTCCCACCTTGTCGTCATTGAGCGACCTCGCCTGGCCGCCAGAGAGGCCGAGCAGCGCCGGCGTGTAGCCGCCCGCCCAGGCGCCGAGCCCGTAGAGGGGCAGGCGGCCAACACAGAGGTTGCGTACCAGCACGCCCAGGGCGCGTGCCGGCTCGATCCTGTGACGGGCATCAGGCTCGGGCAAATGCGATGACACCAGCTCGTCGAAGCCGAGACGCCCGAGCACGGCGTTGACTACCGGCAGCGCCCCGATCCCGACCCTGCGGACCTCCATGCGGTCGGGGTCTATCCATGTGCGCCCGGCTGAGGTTCCCATGGATCAACAGTATGCTACTGTTGATCCGCCGGGTGGTGGACCCGCGACCAAGATGGGACCTGGAGGAGGAGCGATGGCCGAGCCGAACGCGACAGAGCGAGCAGCCCAGGCTGACATCGCTGCTCGCCTGGCCCGAGCCGGCTTTGCCCTGCCTGGCAGCCTCATCGAGCGGACCCTCACCTGCGGCAAGGCGAACTGTCGATGTATGGCGGATCCCCCGCGTCCGCACGGGCCGTTCTACCAGTGGACCCGCAAGATTGCCGGCAAGACCGTCACTCGCCGGCTCAGCTCCGAACAGATGACGCGCTATGGACCCTGGTTCGACAACGCCAAGCACCTGCGTGAGCTCGTAGCCGAGCTCGAGGCCCTGTCGCTCACCATCGCCGAGCGCGACGAGAACTGGCCCGGAAAATCACGCTGAAGGGATCAAGCGACCTGCGGAACGTAAGCTGTAG
>JAJZJY010000547.1 GCA_021809885.1 Actinomycetes bacterium | reverse complement strand
GCACCAGGTGACCATTCCGATTACGCGATGCGAATCGCCGGCTTGGAGGCGGGTGAGCGTGTCATAGCAAGAGCCGACGGCCCTGGACGGGTCGTGCTCGAACGCGAAGAGGATGTGCTTGAGAGCTTCTCTGGATCGATGACGGGCGTATTTGAATACGGGATCCTTGAGCATCTTCGTGACGAATGGGACTAACCATCATTGACGCAGGTATTCTCATTGGTTTCTTCGACGGGAGCGACGCACACCATCGCGGGGCGAAAAGAGAATTGGCGAACGCGCGACAGCGCGGAGATCAGATAGCAGTACCTGCCTCAGCGTTGGCCGAGGCGCTGGTGTCCCCGGCGCGTGCTGGCGAGTCGTCGGTCACCGCAATTCGTGAGTTCGTCGAGCGCCTCCCACTCGTGGTGGCTGGGCTTGATATTGAAACTGCCGTTGTGGCAGCGAGATTGCGAGCTCGTCATGGCCAGAAACTCAAGCTTCCTGACGCACTGGTTGTCGCTACAGCCATTCAAAGAGAGGCGAGTGTGCTTGTCACCACCGATCGGGGGTGGCCCACGAAGAGCAAATTGGGCTTCGAAGGAAATCTCATCAGGCTCTAACCCCAATCGTTCACGAGAATTCCGCTGAGCAGTCGAGTTGCATTTTCGCGAACTCTTGAGCAAGGTCGCCGTCGATAGAGCCATTGTCGGAGTTCCGCGGCGGTTCATGTCGCGATTTTGGCAATGGTTTTTGACCAGTGGGACGTGTTCAGCCCTGCAGGGGTGATTCTGGATGGGGATGGCGGAAGTTTGCTCAGGTGAGCAGCGCCATGCTGCGATAGGCGCGCAGCAACGCGTCGGCCGCGGGCCAGCCCTCGATGACACGGACGACGATCTGGCGGCTGCGGTGGACGAGGCGACCGGGCGCGTGAAAGAGTCCCCAACGTAGCGTCTTGGGTCGCGCGTTCTTCCAGGGTCCCTCGAGACAGAGCAGCTGGAACCAGCGCACGAGGTCACCGGCGAGTCGCACCGCGAACAGCCAGGCCTGGTTGGCGGCAAAGTTGGAGAAGGGCATGGAGGTGAGACCGGAGTCCTTCAGTCTCTGGATGTGGTTCTCGACGTGCGCGTGGGCGCGCATCGTCACGTCGAGGTCTCGCGGGTCACCGGGCTGGTCGGTGTAGAAGCCCCAGTAGCGGTAGTCGAGGGAGGGGAAGAGGCTGCGCTGGGCGCCGGGATGGAGGGGTTCACGCCGGACGATGAGGCGGGTGCCTTCGGGGAGCTTGGCGTCGCAGATGAGCGAGGTGAGCTCGGCCACCGCGCTCTCGTCCTTGACCTCCCCGTCCTGGGCGAGGGCGGGCAGCCACACCTCCTCGATCCCGATGGCATCCATGATGGCCGCCGTCACCTGGGCATTGGACCGGGCCGAGACGAAGAAGCCGACGTTTCTGGCTCGGCATGCGGCGAGGAACCCCTCGGTGCAGCCAGCCGAATCAGCCCGCACCACCACGTCGCGAGTGACGAGCCCGGGGTTGTCGCCATCCCGGTGTCCCGAGGCGATCACGCCGGGGAGCTGTGCGAGGGCGGCATCGAGCACGGTGACGTGATCGGCGACGGTGTTCGCTCCGGCGTTGCCCGGGCGCAACAACGCAGCGAGCGTCTCACCGGTCTGATCGGCGAAGCAGAACATCGGGTGGAACCCGAAGCCGCCCTTGAAGGTGGGCTCGGCCTGCTCCTTGTTCTCCGAGTGGACCTCGACGAGCGATGCGTCGATGTCGAGCACGACTCGATCCGTTCCACTCGTCGCCGACGACCGTCGCCATACCTCCCCGCGCACCTTCGCCACTGCCTCGGCGATGCCATCGCGCGTCCCGGGTTGGATCTCGTGGAACGTCCGGGCGACCGTGGTGTCGGAAGGGACGGAGCCGAACAGGGCACCACCGATGCGCAGGTGCTCGATGTCGAGGCAGCTCTCCCCGCCACCGGCGAGCACGAGCGCCATCTGGGTGAGGACCTTGCCGCGGTCGTGGACCGGGATCCCGTTGCCGCTCCAGGGAATGGCCGACGAGAGGGCATCGCCAAGCCCCATCCGATCAGCGAACGCACCCAACGCGTGCAGCCCGACGTGGGCCACGACGCCCTTCCCACCGGGTTCCACCTTGACGCGACGAGTGCTGGTACCGTTCACCTCGGAAGTGCCCTTCTGCTCGGGGATTGCTGGGTCTCGACAACCACAGTTTCCCCTACCGGGAGGGCTTTTCCGCGGACGCGGCGGGTTCAGATCAATGGGCGGCGTGAAGAGGTGGGGCTAGCGTGGCTAGATCCCGAGACCCGTTCGGATCAGTTGCAGCAGCTCGATCCAACGGCCACAGTCGGCGGCCCCAGCCGCTTGCAGCACATAGGCCGAGAACGGGACCTTCGCCTGGCTCGTGTAGCCGTAATGGAACCCGCCGAGCGGATTCGGCCGCTTAGTCTTCTCGGCCAGGCACTCGTTCTCGCCGAGCTTGTCAACGAAGCTGGCGTGGAGGTGTTCTGGCCAGAGATCCTCAGCTTCGTACCCGAACTGATGGTCCCCGGGGTTCAGCACCATGCGGTAAGAGAACAGAGGATGTCCCACTTCGTGTGGAACTTGGGTGACGGCCCCAGGCAGCTGAGCTATGCGGCCACCTCCTTCTTCGCACTGTAGCTATCGGATGTGACGGGCTTCGTGACGTGCCCGTCGAGCGCGACCCGGAGCGCCTTCAGGTGCATATGGCCGTTGACCCGGCGGAACTGCTTCTTCGCCTCGACCATGCCCGCTGCACACCAGCGCAGCGCCATCTGGCCGTCGCGCCAGCGCTTCACGTTGGTGGAGTGGTCCCGGCAGATCTCGATCATCGACTCGATGGCGTTGGTGGAGCGAAGCGTTCTGGCGAGCGTGGGCGGAACACCGAGGCGGCTGATGGTGAAGGTCTCGGCGAGGCCCTCACGCAGCGAGGCGGCCGCACCGGGGTGCGAGCGCTCCAGCTCCTTTGCCAGCGCCTCCAGGTCGCCCTGGCCGGCAAGCGGATCGGGGTTGCGGTAGGCGGCGCGCATGCGGCGCTCGACGATCGGCGCCACGTGCTTGGGCAGGTGGCGCCTGACGTTGCGGATCTTGTGCTCTTCGCACCGAGCGATCACCGGGTGGTCGAAGACGGCCTTGACCGCCGGTGGGAACGCGGTGGACCCGTCGATGACGAACAGCGTCGGCTTGGTCACGTCCAGGCCCCGGTCACGCAGCCCCACGAGGAGGCGCTTCACGACCGTCGCGTTCTCGGTGTCGCCCTCCACGAGGGCGAGGGGGTGCTTGGTCCCGTCGATGTCGATGCCGAGCGCAACCACGCACAGATGCTGGGCAAACGTGACCCCGTCGACCATGATCGCCACCAGGTCGAGCTCGGAGAGGTCGGCCGCCATGAGCTCGGCGAGCGCCGACTCGGTCATGGCCACGAACCGGCGCGACACCGCCGACTTGGACACCGAGCGGGTCTTGGCCGTGACCGCCGTGCCCATGGGCTCGAGGCCGACCTGGTAGCGGCGCGTCGAGAGCTTCGCCATCATCCGGGACAGCGTCTCTCGCCCGAGCAGCTCGGTCGACGACGCCAGCTCGTAGGTCGGCAGGTGCACCTCGGCGGCGTTGTCTGCGGTGCGCAGTCGGGGCCGGCGGATCGCCATCCGACGACCCCCAAGGGTCACCACCCCATCGTCGCTCCCATGGCGCACGGCGGTCCGGTCCGGATCGTGGCGGCCCTTGGCGCCCGCCAACGCCGTGGCCTCGGCCTCCAAGACGGCGTTGACCACCTTCATCCCCGCACCCACCGCGAAGGCGAGCAGGCCCTCCTCGAGCTCGCCGGCGAGATCGGCGATGGCCACGGTGACGGCGTCCGGCAGTGTGACGGCCGCCTCATGGGCGTAGCGCACGGCGTCGGGCCTCGCCTTCTTCGGCGTGGTGCGCCCGGTGCGGGCGCGGCTGGTCGTGGTCTGGTAGTTCTTGTTCACGGTGGTCCCCTTCCTGAGTTGGATGTCTTGCGGACGCCCGACACCTACCACCAGGCAGGCATCAGGCGGGGGACCGCCACCTCAAGAATCCACGCTCAGCGGGACAACCTCAAGAGAACAC
>JAJZJY010000546.1 GCA_021809885.1 Actinomycetes bacterium | reverse complement strand
ACCACCGGACCGCCGACGAGGATGGCCACCGGCTCGCCGGAGCGGAGCGCTGCGACGGCGCCGTCGACGGCGTCCTCGCCCGGCGGGGCCGGGTCGGGCACCGGCTCCGGCGAGCCGGTGCCGCCGCCTGGGCTCCACGACACGTCCGCCGGCAGGACGAGCGTGGCGACGCCGCCCGGAGGCCGGCGGGCGGCCGCCACAGCGGCCGCGGTGTCGCGTCCCACGTCGGCGGGCCGCCACGAACGGCGGACCCAGCGCGACACCGTCCACGCCAGGGAGTCGATGTCGGACTCGAGAGGGGCGTCGAGGCGCTTGTGGGCCACGGCGTGGTCGCCGACGACAGCGACGATCGGGGTGTGCGCCCGCCGGGCGTTGTGCAGGTTGGCGATGCCGTTTGCGAGCCCGGGGCCGAGGTGCAGCAGGGCGGCGGCGGGGCGGCCGGCCAGGCGGCCGTAGCCGTCGGCGGCTCCGGTCACGACGCCTTCGCTCAAGGCGAGGATGGGGCGCAGGCCGTCGACGGCGTCGAGGGCGGCCACGGCGTGCATCTCGGAGGTGCCCGGGTTGGCGAAGCAGGTGTCGACGCCGCAGGCGACGAGCGTGGCCACCAGCGCCCGGGCTCCGGTCACAGGAGCTCCACCCGACGGCGGGCCCAGCCGTAGGCCGGAACTGCCAGCAGCAGCGGCGCCCAGTAGCCGACGAGGCGGTAGACGGCCACGACAGCCACCGCCGGCGCAGCAGGCATGCCGAGGGCGATGAGCACGCCGATGGTGCCTCCTTCGACGACGCCGAAGCCGCCCGGGAGCGGGACGACCGCCCCGGCGAGCTGCCCGGCCGTGTAGGCGAGCAACACCGCCGCCCAGGGGACGGGCAGGCGCAGCAGGGAGAACACGGCGGTCAGGCAGCCGGCGTCCGCCAGCCAGTTGACGAGGCAGGCGAACAGCACCGCCGCGCCCGTCGCCCACCCGGCCCGCTGCCCGGCCGCCTCGGCCAGGAGGGAGTCGAGGCGGACCATGGCCGCCCGCAGCCGGGAGCGGATCCCCACCGCCGGTGAGGGCATGACGAGGCCGTGGCCGGCGTGGCGGTGGTCGAGCCGGTGGGTGAGGGCGACGAAGCCGAAGGTCCCGGCGACGAAGGCGACGCAGGCTGCGGCAGCCACCGCGCCCGGGACCACCCCGGCGGCGCCGGCGCCGGCGATCCCGATGCCGATCAACGTCACCGACGACGCGAAGCCGGCGGCCAGCACCGCCCAGCTGGCCTGGGCCGCCCGGGCCCCACGCCGGGCGTACTGGTGCGCCGACCACACACTCGAGCTCACCGTGCCGGCCGGCAGCACGATGGCCATCCCGTTGGCCGCCAGCGTCAGGGCGACGGCGTCGCCTTCGGCGAGGGCCACCCCGGAGCGGCGCAGCAGCCACCTCGGCACCTGGGCGAGGGCGAGGAACGAGACGAGCTCGCAGGCCGCTGCCGCTGCCAGCCCACCGGGGTCGGGGTGGCGGAGGCGGGCGAAGCCGGCGCCCACTGCCGAGGCGAAGCCGGGCGCCTCCTCCCCGGCGAAGCCGGCGATGGCTGCCACGACGACGACCTCGACGGCGAGGACGGTCGTCCGCCGGCGCCGGAGTCCGCGCTCGCGTCCGGAGGCGGCGCCCGCCGCCGGTCGGCTGGGCGGGGCGGTGAGGGTCAACGCCGCTCTTGCCGGCAGCGGTTGCGGCACTCCCCGAGGCCGTCGATCGTGGTCACGAGGATCTCGCCGTCCCGGAGGTAGCGCGGCGGGGTGCGACCGTGGCCGACCCCCGCCGGCGTGCCGGTGGCGATGACGTCACCAGGCCGGAGGGTCACGAACTCCGAGATGTAGGCGACGAGCTCCACCGGTCCGAACAGCAGCTGGCCCGTGTCGTCGGACTGCATGACCTCGTCGCCGATGGCGCAGGAGATGGCGAGGCCAGCTTCGGCGTCGACCTCGTCGGGCGTCACGAGGGCCGGTCCGAGTGGGGTGGTGCCCTCGAAGGACTTGCCCTGCAGCCATTGGAGCGTCCGGGACTGCCAGTCCCGGGCGGTCACGTCGTTGAGGATGCTGTAGCCCGCGATCGCCGCCCGGGCGGCGCGTTGGTCGGCGTGGCGGGCGCTGGCGCCGATGACGACGGCGAGCTCGGCTTCGAAGTCCATGGCCTCCGAGCTGCCGGCCAGCACGATGTCGTCGTTGGCCCCGATGAGCGCCGGGGGGTACTTGGCGAAGAGGGTGGGGTACGCCGGCAGCTCGTGGCCCATCTCCCGGATGTGGTTGCGGTAGTTGAGCCCGACACAGACGATCTTCTCCGGGCGGGGCACGACCGGTGCGAAGTCGAGGTCGGCGGCCGGGAAGCGCTCGCCGGCCGCGGACGCCGCCCGTTCCCTCCAGTCGGGGTCGGCCAGCAGCGCCCCGACGTCGCTGGCTCCGAGGTGGACGGCGCCGGTCGGCTCGAGGCGGACGGCGGCGGTTCCGGATGGGATGCGGATAGTGGCGAGCCTCACGTCCGGCCAGGCTACGAGGCAGCCGGCCCGCTGCCGCGCCTGCCGAGCCGCCAGGAGGGGGCGAGCGGGGAGATCGGCGACTTTCGGCGTGTCTGCAGCCGCCCCGACCAGCGCCAGCGCCTACCCTCCTGCCATGACGACCACCCCCCCGGAGGCGACCGGCCGCCCGGCGCGTGAGCGCTGGCGGGCGCAGTGGACCGAGCTGTTCGCCGAGGTGGTCACCACCGGGCTGTGCACCGGTTGCGCCGGCTGCGTCGTCGCCTGCCCCCACGACGTCCTCGGCTACGACACCTCCGGCGGTGTGTACCGGCCATACCACCTCGAGGCCGAGGGCGGCCCGGGCGGCTGCGTCCACGGCGAGCGGGGCTGCACGAGCTGCACCCGGGCGTGCCCGCGCTTCCGGGACTGGGAGACCGAGACCGACGCCTCCATCCACGGCCGGCAGCGGCTGCCCGACGAGCAGGCGGGCATCAGCAAGGACATCTTCCTGGCGAGGGCCACCGACCCCGAGCTGCACGCCGGCGGCCAGGACGGCGGCCTCGTGTCGGCCCTCCTCGCCTGGTGCCTCGATCACGACCGCATCGACGCCGCCCTCGTCTCCTACCTGGAGGGCGACGGCAGCACCTGGCGGGCGGTGCCCGGGGTGGCACGCACCCGTGCCGACGTCCTCGCCTCCGCCGGCTCCCGCTACACCTACTCGGCCAACACGCTCGCCTACGCCGAGGCCGTCGGCGGCGGGGCCGAACGCCTCGCCCTGGTCGGCATGAGCTGCCAGGCGTCCGTGCCGGCGCTCATGCGAGCCCGGAAGGCAGGCAAGCCGGCCCGGCGGCTCGCGCTGTCGATCGGGCTGTTGTGCTCCAAGACCTTCGACGACTCCATCTTCCCCGAGCTGTTCGAGGCCCGCTACGGCCTGGCCCGCCAGGACATGGTCAAGATGAACATCAAGGGCGTGTTCCAGATCTGGATGCGCGACGGCTCGTACCACGAGGTCCCGCTCAAGGAGTGCCACGCCTGGACCCGGGAGGGATGCAAGGCGTGCCCGGACTTCGCCGCCGAGCACGCCGACATCTCGACCGGCGGGATCGGGGCGTTCAACGACTGGACCCTCACCATCGTGCGCACCGACGCCGGCCGGGAGCTCGTCGACGCCATGCTCGCCGACGGGGCGATCGAGACCCGCCCGGGCGACGACGACCCCGGTGCCATCGCCCTGCTGCGCAAGCTGTCCACCGTCTCACGCCGGCGCTGGCCCGAGCAGGCCGTCGCCGCCCCGCGCCTCGGCGTCGCGCCCCGCAAGGCGGCCGGCGGGTAGTGGCGGTTCGCACGTAGGGCGCCCCACCCGCTAGGTTGACCCGCCGGCATGGGATCGTTGATCAAGAAGCGCCGTAAGCGCATGCGCAAGAAGAAGCACAAGAAGATGCTGAAGGCGACGCGCTGGCAGCGCCGGGCCGGCCGCTGACCGAGCGGCCGGCGGCATCGGGGGCGAGCCGCCGCTCCGCACATTCGGTGCGGGCCGCTGCGGCCTGCGCAGGGCGCATCCTCCCGGCAGGCTGCTGACCGAGCCGGCCGGCGCGCCTTGGCCCACGCCCGGCCTACGCCCGCGTGCCGTCCC